>JAZQSN010000048.1:0-21238 GCA_045630065.1 Alistipes sp. | reverse complement strand
ATAAAAACTACATACTATGTTTGAAAATTTAACAGACAAATTAGAACGATCGTATAAAATACTCAAGGGTGAGGGTCGCATCACCGAGGTTAACGTAGCCGAGACTCTTAAAGAGATTCGCCGTGCGCTAATCGATGCCGTCGTGAACTATAAGGTTGCGAAGAACTTTACCGACGATGTTAAGAAGAAGGCTTTGGGTCAGGATGTACTCAAGTCGGGGAAGCCCGGCCAAATGATGACCAAGGTCGTACGGGACGAGGTGGCACAGTTGATGGGTGGTACTGCTACCGACATCAAGTTGGAGGGCTCGCCCGCCGTTATCCTTATCGCTGGTTTGCAGGGTTCAGGTAAGACCACCTTCTCGGGCAAGTTGGCTTCGATGATCAAGTCGAAGAAGGGTCGTCAGGTGTTGCTCGTAGCAGGTGACGTTTATCGTCCCGCAGCGATTGACCAGTTGAAGATTTTGGGTGAGCAGGTTGGCGTAGAGGTCTACACCGAGCCGGGCAATATGAACCCCGTTGAGATTGCACAGAACGCTATCGCATATGCACGTCAGAAGTCTTACAACACCGTTATCGTCGATACTGCAGGTCGTCTGGCCGTAGATGAGGCGATGATGCAGGAGATTACAGCCATCAAGGCTGCCGTGAAGCCCTCGGAGACTCTCTTCGTTGTGGATTCAATGACAGGTCAGGATGCTGTTAATACTGCCAAGGAGTTCAACGACCGCCTCGATTTCGATGGCGTGGTACTAACCAAGCTCGATGGTGACACACGTGGTGGTGCCGCTATCTCTATCCGTTCGGTTGTAAACAAGCCCTTGAAGTTCATCTCAAGTGGCGAGAAGATGGACGCCCTTCAGGTGTTCCACCCCGAGCGTATGGCCGACCGTATCCTGGGTATGGGTGATGTTGTTTCGCTCGTTGAGCGTGCACAGGAGCAGTACGACGAGGAGGCTGCCCGCAAACTCAAGAAGAAGCTCGTTAAGGATCAGTTCAACTTCAACGACTTCCTCGATCAGATTAACCAGATCAAGAAGATGGGTAACCTGAAGGATATTGCTTCGATGATTCCCGGCATGGGCAAGATGCTCAAGGATGTTGATATTCCCGACGATGCTTTCAAACAGACCGAGGCTATCATCGGCTCTATGACACCTGCCGAGCGCGAGAAGCCCGAGATTATCAACGCCAAGCGTCGTGAGCGTATTGCCAAGGGTTCGGGTACCACCATTGCCGATGTAAACCGTCTGCTCAAGCAGTTCGAGGATACTCGCAAGATGATGAAGATGGTTGCTGGTGGCGGCCTTCAGCAGCGTATGCAGCAGATGCGTCGTGGCGGCGGTTTCCGCAGATAATCAACGCAACATATCACATTATTATACGACTGTCAAATCTCAGCGATTTGGCAGTTTTTTTTGCACCCATACCCACAAAAATACCCACCCGACACTCTGGTCAGGCGGGCTCCACTATGAAAACAAATAAACACCTACATTATAGTAGGAAAAGCATCAAATCAACGTCCATTCATAATAAACTCCTCAATATAGGCCAACGCTTCAGTATGCTTCTCCACACACCTCATATGACCACCCGCACGACCTCGCGCCAAGTTGTGCTTCAGGTCGTTCATCTTAACGTTGATGGCGGTCATATTGCCCGACCTGCAGATTCTATCAATATAGACCATATAAGAGATATTCTTATCGTGCGTAAGCAACCTAAGTGCCTCAATCACCTCTTCAGATAAACCCTCGTTTGCGATATCTTCAAACGTATATTTTGTATCCTCCACAACATCGTGCAGGAAGCCAACGATGCGCTCCATATCGGTCTGCCCCATCATACCCACGGCCAATGGGTGTAAGATGGTGGGATTGCCGTCGAGATCATAGTCGGCAGCGTGCGCCTTCGATGCAAACTCAATGGCCTTGTCGATATCGGAACGAGAGTCGTAATCTTCGTTCTTTACCGCACGGGGCAGATAGATGCTCTTGTTGCGACCGATGTGGTCGCGCCACATAAGCTCCAACTTATCGGCTGTCTCGTTATCGACCAACTCCCCCGAGTGACCCTTCTGCCAATCAATGGCAGGTAGCTCTAGCATAAGCTCCGATGTTGGGACAATATCGGTACGTTCAGGGTGGAACACCGCCTCAAACTCCATCTGCATATAGTAGACATCACGTCCCTTGCCGGCCCAATCATCACCTTTGATGGGGTTTGACGTAAAGCGACCGGCAGCAAAAACGCCTGTATTACCTTCACCAACTCGCAACATAAAGAACCTGTCACCCTTGCGTGCCTTCTGCCACTCATAAACGCTCCAATCAAAGTCGCAATCCCAATAGCCTTTGCTCCAATCTTCCATATCGTTGTCGAGTCTATCCATTGTGTATGAAGAGATTAATGGATTCCATCTCAACAAAAAAGTATTGTGTTGCGAGTCTCTTCGCTTGTTAATCGAAAGTTTAATATCGAGTTCCATAATCATCTTTTATTTATGCATTAAACACCTTATCAGCCTCCTTTATAAAGAGTACCACCCCAATCTGCTTTTCGGGATGTGCGTCGGGCGAGATGCGCTGCACTCGCAAATCGAAGATATCAGCATAACCCAAATCCAAAAATTTGCTAACCAACTCATTATTACCACGTGGCAGGAAACCCAATTTGTAATCACCATAGTAGATAGCCACCGCATAAGGGTCGAACTTATTCTCAGCCTCGCGCACCAGCCTTAGCTGTACTCCAATCTTAAGTTCGTCAAGAGCCATACAACCCTCCCAATAAGTAAAGCCAGCAATAAAGAAATTGCCGAAATGCTTGTCGATAATTTTGTTCTCCATAGTAGTCAATCTTTTAGTTTATGGTGCAAAATTACTGGTGCATTTTGACAATTTGTGACACAGTTATATTTTTACTAAAAAAAATACCCGCAACAAAATTATGTTACGGGTAAAGTCGATATAATATATTTATAGTCGCACGATTAATACTTCTCAATGAAGTCAACAATCAGTTTGAACGTGGGCTCGTAGCTATCTAAAATAACATTCTGCCAAGTGTCGTAAATTGTATGGTAAAACTTAAACGCATCACCCTCCTCATTCATAAAGAAGATACAAGGTACGTGGCGCACTGCGAAGGGATAGTGGTCGCTGTTGTCAGCAAGTTCGGCGCGATTTAACTTTGTAAAATAACCCTTCTCGCCATTGATTTTCTCCATCAAAGAGAAACCGTCCACTCCCTCGTCGCTAACCTCGCAATACTGCACAGGATTGTTATCGCCAATCATATCCAAGTTAATCAAATACTTTATCTGATCAAGCGGAACTATCGGATTATTAGCATACCACTCCGAGCCACGCAGGTTAGCATCCTCACCCGAGAAGGCTATAAAATACATATCATAATCGGGCTGATTTTTGGCATAATGTGCCGCAAGAGTTACGATGGTAGCCGTACCCGAAGCGTTGTCGTGAGCACCAGCATAGAAAGTCTTCTTTCCCAGTTTGCCGAGGTGGTCATAATGCGCTGTGAAGACGTAGCATTTGTCGTGGCGCTTGCCCTCAACCTTGGCAATTACATTGAAGCACTCGTAATCCTTCAAAAACTCATTCTCAATATTTAGCTTGATTTGCTTCGCATCGGTCGGAAAATCGGGCTTAACCCAAAGAATGGGCTTCTCGACAACTTTCTCGCCATAGGCCTTGTAGAACTTGAGCGGAGCCTCCCAAGTGTAAATCAATCCAGCATTCGAGCACTCGCTCTTGCTCTGCAGACGTCTAAAGTCGGCCGTGTGCTTGTATGTAAACATAAAATCGCACACTACAAAAGCTCCCTTATTCTCGGGCAGAGCCAAGTCAGCAAAAATCTTCTGCGGATTGTAGTTCGCAGTATCGATGTAATAGAGTTTGAACTCACCCTTAATGCCAGGCGCAAATTCACGAAGCGTAAAATCCTCACCAGGGATGAACTTCTCACCATCGACCGCTACGTCCATCTTACCAGGGAAGGTATTAATATCGAGCTTGAATGGCTGACAAATAACCTCGTCAACGCCCACACGGTCAAACTCCTTGGCCAGATACTTGCCAGCCTTGTTGGCTCCATCTTCGGCATATCCTCTACCCTGATACTTAGCCGAACTGAGTTCCTTTACAACTTTTTTATAATGCGCCATATCCTGCGCATTTAGCTGCACTGCAACCACAGTCAGCAACAAAAGAAATAGTTTTTTCATAACCTTATATCGTTTTCTCGTTTTCCTACATCGAAGCAACTAACCGAATAAAAAAAGGAGTGCAGAGCACCCCTTTTCTCTCATTATCCGTGGAGGCGGCGGGAGTCGAACCCGCGTCCAAACTCGGAGCCCAAAGGCTTTCTACACGCTTATTCTGCGATTAATCCTCTTGCGCAGGATGGCCACAGACAGCCTAACCTTTTGCCGCAGTCTCTAAAATTTCGCACGACAAGCGAGACTATTGCCGCACTATCCCTTAAGAGATGATACCCCATATGAGCGCCGACTAAAGGGAGCAGCCGCCACCCGGGATACTCGTCTGCAGACCTCCTTGGGCCCGCGGATTAAGCCAATTTTCCTGGAAAATTAGGCAGCGAGTGCATAGCTATTATTGCCATTTGTAGTTTGAGTGTTGCGATTTACGAGACCCCACACAATGCTCGGCGTGCTTACAATCAAACTCTGCAAGCTGTCAAAACCGGTCGCCCCCGCTCTGACTCTGCAAAAGTAGTGAAAAATATCGAGCAATCAAAATATATATCCAAAAAGTGATGCCACACATTTGGAAGAGACATTTAGAAGGAAGAAATGAGAAAAGTTTGATTTATTTCACTTATCTTTGCCCCGCTTCTTGCGCCAAGGGCTCTATGGCAAGGGTTATGTTAGGTATTTAGGTTAAAACATATTACTATGGATTGGTTGTATTCGCTCTTTATGGGCGAGGGAATTGCACACACCGTGCTGGTGCTTTCGATAGTCATCACGCTGGGTATGCTTCTCTCCAAAATCAAGATTGCCGGTATCTCCATCGGTGTGACGTGGATTCTATTCGTTGGTATCGTGATAAGCCACTTCGGTATGCGTATCGACCACAATACGTTGCACTTCATCAAGGAGTTCGGCCTTATACTCTTCATATTCTCAATCGGTTTGCAGGTAGGCCCTGGTTTCTTCTCTTCGTTCAAGCAGGGAGGACTCAGACTGCTGGCGTGTGCCGTAAGTGTGGTGATATTGGGCGCTACTATCACCTATGCGCTACACCTTGCCACAGGCACTCCGCTCACTACACTTGTAGGTGTTATGTCGGGTGCGGTCACCAATACACCCGGCTTGGGTGCTGCACAGCAGGCCTATGCCGATATGACGGGACAGACCGACCAGACCATTGCGCTGGGTTATGCCGTAGCCTATCCGTTGGGTGTTGTGGGTGTTATACTTTCGCTCATCGCCATACGCATCTTCACTCGAGTTAATTTCACTGAAGAGAACAAAGCTCTGGAGGCTATGCGTGCCGAGCAGACCAACATCGAGCGCTTGTCGGTAGTCTTCACCAATGGTGCACTCGAAGGTCACAGCATCGCCCACTTACGCGAGCTGGTAAACCGCTCGTTTGTCATTTCGCGTATTATGCACCACGATGGCACGATTACCATTGCCGATGGCACAAGCACGCTGAAATCAGGTGAGCGTCTGCGAGTTATCTGTTCGCCCGACGACAGTGAGGCTCTGATAGCATTCCTGGGCCACACGGTCGAAATGACCAAGGAGGAGTGGGGAGCTGGCTCTGATCTTCAGACTCAACTCGTTTCTCGACGTATCGTGATTACCAAGTCGGAAATCAATGGCAAGACGTTCTCCGATCTGCGTCTGCGTTCACGCTACGGCATTAATATCACCCGCGTAAACCGTGCCGGTATCGACCTCGTGCCCTATCAAGGTATGGAGTTGCAGATTGGTGACAGGGTTATGGTTGTGGGTAACGAGACCGCCATTGAGCAAGTGGCACAGGTGCTTGGCAACTCACTCAAGAAGCTACGTGAGCCACATCTTATCACCATCTTCCTCGGTATTGCCTTGGGTGTATTGCTGGGCTCTATTCCTCTCATGAATGTACCACAGCCCGTGAAGTTGGGACTTGCAGGTGGCCCGCTTATCGTGGCTCTGCTCATAGGCCGCTTCGGCCCGCACTTCCATCTGGTGACCTACACCACAATGAGTGCCAACCTTATGCTCCGCGAAGTGGGACTCGCAATGTTCCTTGCAGGAGTGGGCATCGGTGCTGGTGATGGATTCTTCGAAACGGTAGTAAATGGTGGTTATGTATGGATTGGTTATGGTCTGCTGATTACCGTTTTGCCACTTATCATAGTGGGTATTGTGGCTCGCCTTAAGATGAAGATGAACTTCTACACCTTGATGGGTTGTTTGTCGGGTAGTATGACCAACCCCATTGCACTGGGCTATGCCAACACCGTTTCGGGTAGCGATATGCCCTCGCTCAGTTACGCTACGGTATATCCCGTTGTGATGTTTTTGCGAGTACTAGTTGCTCAAATGCTTATTATGCTTGCCGTATAGCCAAGCGAGATAAGCGGAATAGCAAAATAATAGCAGGTTTTGACCCATACATTTGTATGGGTCTTTTTTTATGGCTATATTTGTGGGTTATATTTCACTTTTAGACCAAAACAATGCATAAAGCAGGATTTGTAAATATCATTGGCAACCCCAACGTGGGTAAATCTACTCTGATGAACGCCTTGGTGGGCGAGCGTCTGTCGATCATCACATCGAAGGCTCAGACCACACGCCACCGCATTATGGGAATTGTCAATGGCGACGACTTCCAGATTGTTTACTCCGACACTCCGGGTATTTTGAAGCCCGCCTACAAGTTGCAGGAGTCGATGATGAACTTCGTACACGGCGCAGTGGACGATGCCGACGTATTGCTCTACGTTACCGACACCGTTGAGCAAAGCGACCGCTCGGGTTCAATCATCGAGCGCATCAACCACAGCGGTATTCCCACAATTGTCGTAATCAACAAAATTGACCTGACAACCCCTGCTGCTCTTGAAGCACTTGTAGAGCAGTGGCAGGAGCGAATTCCCGAGGCTATCATCATTCCTTGTTCGGCCAAGGAGCAGGTGGGTATGAAGGGTGTGCTGGATGCTATCCTGGAGCGTTTGCCCGAGGGCGAGGCATTCTACCCGAAGGATACTCTTACCGACAAGACCCTTCGTTTCTTCGCATCGGAGATTATTCGCGAGAAAATCCTTCTTAACTACGATAAGGAGATACCCTACTGCTGCGAGATTGAGATTGACACCTACAAGGAGGAGCCCACTATCGATCGCATATCAGCCACTATCTACGTTGCCCGCACATCGCAGAAGGGAATCGTCATCGGCCACAAGGGCGAGCGCCTGAAGCGCGTAGGCCAGCAGGCACGTGAGGATATGGAGCGTTTCCTGGGCAAGAAGGTATTCCTGCAGCTCTTCGTAAAGGTGCAGGAGGATTGGCGAAACAACGAGCGTCAGCTCAGACGTTTTGGCTACGACCAGCAATAAAACCTACACTTAGCCGTTAATAAGAGAAGTAACACACACCCTTTGGCGATGCGTAAACGTATTATTCGAACCATACTCACTTTGGCCGTTGTGCTATGTGCCTTTACTGCCTCGACCCAATACAATCGAGAGTATTTCTTCTGGATGGGACGCCAATTTATGATGCGTAACAACTATCCCGAGGCCATACGCATACTCAACGCCCTGCTGCGTTTCGATGGCAAAGCCTACGAGGGCTACTTCTTGCGTGGTATTGCCAAATACAATCTGGACGACCTTCTGGGAGCCGACACCGATTTCTCGCTCGCCATCGAGCACAATCCCGTATTCACCAATGCCTATAACTACCGAGCTATTACTCGCTCACGTTTAGGCAACTACGACGACGCACTTAATGATTTCCACGAGGCCATCGACCTTAGGCCCGACCTCCCTGGCCCATACTATAGCCGTGGTGTAACACGTCTACTGAATGAGCAATACGAGGAGGCGATTGCCGATTTCGATATGTTCATCCGACAGGAGAAGAAGGTCGCCGACGCATACATCAACCGAGGCATCTGTTACCTGCAGCTCAAAGATACGCTGAAAGCCTACGAGAACTTCGAGACTGCCATCCGCACCAACCGCGAGGACCCCAACGGCTACAACCGCCGAGGTATTCTATATATGCAGCAGAAACGTTTCGACGAGGCTGAGCAAGATTTTAACACAGCCATCAAGCACGACACTACATATCTGCTATCGTACTTTAACCGTGCGCTGGTATACTCTGACACCAATCGTCCAATGCTTGCTTTAGGCGACTTCGACCGTGTCATCGAGCTCGACTCAACACACTCGCTCACCTACTTCAACCGCGCCATCGTGCGTTCACAGATTGGCGACTACAACCGCGCCCTCGAGGATTACAATCAGGTGGCACAATACTCGCCTAACAACGTATTGGTGTACTACAATCGAGCTGCGCTCTACTCGCAGATTGGTGAGGTGCAGAAGGCTATCGACGACTACACCAAAGCTATCAAGCTGTACCCCGACTTTGCCAACGCATATCTTAACCGCAGCTACCTGCGTGCTATGATGGGTGACCCTAAGGGTGCTCGTAGCGACCGCGAGACCGCCGAAAAGAAGATTTCGGACTACAAATCACGTCTGAGCGACACTACCTACTCAATCTACGCCGACACTACGCAGAAATTCGACAAACTGCTTTCGTTCGATGCAAAACTCACGGGTAGCACCTTCGAGAGCATAACTGACAATAGCGCAGCACAGGATGCAAGTATGCGTCTGATCCCCCTATTCAAGTTCACTCTGCAGTATGCCGACTCAGCCTCTGTGGCTAATGATATGCTCTACCACGCACAGCGTGTAGAGGACTTTAAGCAGCGCATTGGCAACGATATGCTCACCCTCTCACGTCGCCAGAGCAACATTGACCCAGACTCACTTATTATGATGGATAGAGAGTTGGCGCAATCGATGCTATCAATCGACCCATCGTGGGAGCAGCTCTTCGAGCGTGGTGTCACACAGTCACTCATACGTCAGTATACCAACGCCGTAACAACCTACACGGCAGCCATATCGGCCAATCCATCTAATCCGTTCCTATACCTGAACCGTTCGACCACACGCGCCGAGATGATTGACTTCATTTCGTCAATCGACAACTCGTTCCAGCGTATAACCATCGACTCAGACCCCGCTAATCGTCTGCACAACAGTGGTTCACGTTCATACAACTACGACGATGCCATTGAGGATATAAATAAGGCCATTAAGCTCTATCCCGACTTTGCATATAGTTACTACAACCGCGCTAACCTTTACGCCATATCGAATATGTTGCCCGAAGCCTACGACGACTACACACGCGCCATCGAACTCAACCCCTCGTTTGGCGAAGCTTATTATAACCGTGGTTTGGTGCAGATATTTATGAAGGATACACGCAAGGGATGCCTCGATCTATCGAAGGCTGGCGAGCTGGGCATCGAGAACGCCTACGAGGCCTTGCGATACTACACCGTAGCAAACGAATAGAAGACAAACTAACAACTTAAACTAATTTTAATTATGACTCAAACTATCCGAAAAAATCTCAACGACCACGCGTGGGCGAGATGGAGCGCAATGCTACTCATTGCATTGATGATGCTCTTTGCTCATATGTTCGTGGATGTGATTTCTCCTTTGAAGGAGCTTATTCAGGTACAGCGTGGCTGGACATCTGATGTGTTTGGCACCTATGCCGGCTCGGAGTATCTGCTAAACGTATGGGGTTTCTTGATTGTTGCAGGTATCATTCTCGACAAGATGGGACTCCGCTTTACTGGTGAGCTCTCAGCGCTCATTATGTTCGCTGGTGCCTGCATCAAGTACTACGCCATTAGCGACGCTTTCATCGGCTCAGGCTTCGAGGCTTGGCTCAACTCTTGGTGGGTGGCTATGCCTGGTAGCGCGAAGCTTGCATCGCTTGGTTTTATGATCTTTGGTTGTGGTTGCGAGATGGCGGGTATCACCGCTTCGAAGGCTATGGCCAAGTGGTTCGAGGGCAAGGAGATGGCCTTGGCTATGGGCTTGGAGATGGCACTTGCTCGCGTGGGTGTATTCTTCATCTTCACCATTTCGCCCCGTATCGCAGGCATTGGTGGTGCTGATCCCTCAGTAGTTCGTCCCGTAGCATTCTGTACTGCACTCTTGCTTATCGGCCTTTTATGCTACACCATCTTCTGTGTGATGGATAAGAAGCTCGACAAGCAGCTCGGCGAGACTACTTCAGGCGATAGCGAGGAAGAGTTCAAGATCAGCGACATCGGCAAAATCTTTAGCAGCCGTCTGTTCTGGATCGTGGCTATGTTGTGCGTACTCTACTACTCGGCTATCTTCCCCTTCCAGAAGTTTGCAGCCAACATGTTGCAGAGTAACCTCGGCATCTCAGCTACCGCTGCTGCCGATATCTTCCGTTGGTTCCCCATCGGTGCAGCCTTAATCACTCCGTTCCTTGGTTGGTATCTCGACCGCAAGGGTAAGGGTGCTACGATGCTTATCCTCGGCTCTTTGCTTATGATTATCTGCCACTCTATCTTCGCGCTCGTGCTGCCCGCAATACCCAGTAAGGCCATTGCTTTCTCGGCTATTATTTTGCTCGGTATCTCATTCTCATTGGTACCTGCCGCTTTGTGGCCCTCAATTCCCAAGATTATGGACAAGCGTTACCTGGGTAGCGCCTACTCGCTCATCTTCTGGGTACAGAACTTCGGTTTGAGTGGTACTCCCATCATCATCGGCTACGCATTAGAGAAGTCTAACCCTGGCGTTGCCGAGCAGATTGCCGCAGGTGTAGAGGGTGCTACCTACAACTACACCGTTCCTATGTTGCTCTTCGCTTCATTGGGTGTTATGGCACTTCTGTTTGCCCTGTGGCTCAAGGCTGATGACAAGCGCAACCACTACGGTCTTGAGGAGCCTAATATTAAGTAAGCTAATGTCAACGACGATGAAAAGATTATTTTATCTTATATGTGCAGCCACAATGCTGCCAGTTCTGGCATCGGCACAGACCATTGAGGAGATGGCCGACATCTTCTGGAACAAGTCATCGTGCCGTAATTTCACCGCCGAGCGTCGTGCAGCTATGGGAGAGATGCAGACATATGTAGATACATTCACCCACACGCTCTTCAACGAATATCTTGCAACACCCGCAGGTACCGACAAGGAGCGCGGCATCGAGGGCTGGGGTCTAATGAAGTACTACAATATGGCTCTTGAGAAGGTGCTCAGAGAAGTACCCGCAACAGAGGTTAAGAAGGGCGAGGTTGTCGTATGGCAGCTTTATAATATGGGCTACATCGTGAAGACGCAGACGCAGTGTTTCGGCGTTGATGTATATCACAAGCATGCCGAGCGTCTGGCACCGATGATTGACTTCATGCTCATTACCCACAACCACGGCGACCACCAGTGGAAGCCCCTCATCGCCGAGATGGAGCGTCAGGGCAAGGCTGTGTATTCAAACTTCCTGGATAATGGTCACAAGGTCACTACGGGCGACGAGTTCACCATTGGCAACATCAGCGTAAAGGTTACAACCGTTGATCACAACGCTACGCTGAAGAACTTTGTCAACACCTACGAGATCAACTGCTACGCATCGAAAGGCAAGAAGGGTTATGTGATGTTCTTCACGGGCGATGCTCACAACTACGAGCAGCTGAACCCCACCACGGCTGTTGATGTATTCATTCCTCACCTTGCCGTAGGTCTTAACATGGCCGAGGCAGTGAAGAAGATTAACCCTAAGGAGGTGCTTATGTCGCACATCCTGGAGCTTGGTCACGCCATCACCAAGTGGCGTTGGTCGTACGAGTATGGCTTGAACGAGTGCGAGAAGCTCAATCGCGAGCGAGTATATCTGCCCGTTTGGGGTGAGAAAATTGCACTGAAGAAGATTAAGTAATCATTAGCTTTCAACGATAAAAGTCCGCCGAACATTGTTCAGCGGACTTTTTTATTTCAGTGTTACTTTGTCATTTGATAGACCTCCTCTAATCGGTCGCACATTGCAGCCCACGAGAATCGCTTGCGCTCCTGGGCAAAATTTTCCTTAAAGGTCTGCAGTCTGTCACCATCATAGAGTGCCTGCAACGCCTCCTTTATAGACTCTGCATCAGCCTCGCACACCAAACCCACACGCCCATCGGGCACAATTTCAGGCAGACCACCCACGCGCGTAACAATCATCGGCAACGAGAAATTATAGGCAATCTGAGTCACACCACTCTGCGTAGCCGTGCGATAGGGCAACACCAACGCATCAGCAGCTGAAAAATAATATCGCACATCCTCATCGGCAATAAACCTATCGTGCAGCACCACCCTATCCTGCAAGCCCAACTTCTCGATGAGTGCGATATACTTCTCGCGCGAGGCATAGAACTCGCCTGCAATAAGCAGTTTTCTACCCTCAGGCATCCATTTTGCCCACGCACGCAACAACAAGTCCAGCCCCTTATAATCGCGTATAAGGCCAAAGAAGAGCGTATATCGCTGCGCGGGGTTAATGCCTATCCTGCTACACGCCTCATCGCGCTCTACAGCCTTGCCGAAGTTCTCAAACATAGGATGCGGAGAGAACACGGCAGGAGCTAATGTATAGGCCTTCAGTTCGCCGTGCACCTGCTCGGACATATATACAAAACCATCCACAGCACCCAGGTAGTAGTGGTTGCATGGGTGGTCGATGATATGGTGCTCGTGCGGTTCAACGTTATCAATCTGGCAAATAAACTTAGTCACGCCATTCGAGCGGGCTATGCGGGCAATTGTGCCAAAGCAGGGAGCCATAAACGGTGTCCAATACTTCATCAGCACCATATCGGGTTTTTCGCTCTTAAGGCGCAGACCAAGCAACACCCAATTCAATGGATTGACTGTATTCATCACTCGTTCGATGTGCAAATCCTCTGGAGCGGGCGTTTCAACATACTGTGTCTTGCCCGGGAATAACAACGAAGGGTACTGCACCGTAAAGGTATATATACGCACCTCATGGCCACGGCTCTGATACTCGCGAGCCATAGTCTCCATAATCGACGCCAATCCACCACGGTAGGGATGCGCAGGTCCGAGCAGAACTATCTTCATAGCAGCTATTTCTTGATGTTTCGCTTATTCAACTCAGCCTGGTAGGCACGTGCGTTACGCAAATGCTCCGAATAGTTCTTAGCGAAGTTGTGGTAGCCATCGAATGTTGGGCGTGCACAGAAGAAGAGATACTGGTGCTTCTCGAAGTTCAACACCGCATCGATAGCCTCGATGCTGGGCATACAGATGGGTGAAGGGGGCAAGCCACGATTGATGTATGTATTATAGGGCGAAGGTGTCTTCAAATGCTTATTCAGAATGCGTCTAAGACCGAAATCCTGCATAGCATACTTGATAGTGGGATCAGCCTGCAGGGGCATACCCGTATTCAGACGATTTATATATACTCCCGCCACACGAGGCATCTCATCGACCTTGCGAGTCTCCTCATATACGATAGAGGCCAGCGTAGAGACCTCCACACGGCTCAGGCCCGAGCGTTTGCGTTTCTGGTCGCGCTCGCCATCCCAGAATCGTTTATACTCTCGATACATACGCTCAACAAACTCGCGAGGCTCTACAGTCCAATAGAATTCGTAGGTATTGGGCAGGAAGATAGAGAACATCGTAAGCGGCGAGTCGAAGCCCAACTCCTTGGCCAGCGCCTTATCGGTGAGCACCTCGACAATCTCCACCGAGTCGGCCTCAATCTGCTTCGAAAGTTTACCAGCGAGTTGTGCGGGAATCTTAACGTTGTTCATCGTAACATTTACAGGTGTCTGCAAACCGAGTTTGAGCATACGCACCACCTCGATGACATTCATTCCATCCTTTACAACGTAGTGTCCTACTTTATACGTATCCTTCAGTGCCAAACGCTCAGCATAGACATCGAAAGCCAAGTGATGCTTTATCGAGGGTTTGAGCGAATCCATCAACTGCTCGTAAGTTACATCGCGGCCAACATAGAGTTCACGCTCCTCCAATACCGCATTACCTTTGAACGATATTACACCCCAAACTGCTACGGCAGCACCCAGAAGAATGCCCACTACGAATGTTGTCAATAATGTTTTTTTCATTTCGTTGTCGATATTTTTTGCAAAGATAATAAATTTTTCTACTTTTGTGCCCGGGTAAGTCTTATACGACCAGCTCCCCGAGAATCCCCCAGGTGTGGAAGCAAGCAAGGGTATTGGGTTGTAGCGGTGCGATATAAGTAGCTTACCCTTTTTTTGTGCCTATCGCTGAGCTATTTACAGCGCCCGTCAAGACCAAATATTAAAACAAGAGGAGTAAAGATAGGCTTCGTTACTTGTATATAAATAACGTTTTACTCTTTGCCATCCGCTCTCTGCAATCTACACTTTCGGCTCGGCATAGCGATAAAAAAGAACGATTTATTTTGAAGTATCGACTTTTATCCCTAACTTTGGTATACGAGTAATTACCAACACCTAAAACACACTCCTATGACAGGCAAAGTTAAATGGTTCGACAGCAAGAAAGGCTACGGCTTTATCCTGCCCGACGAGGGTGGCGAGATTTTCGTTCACTACACAGGCATCGTATCCGAAGGTTTCAAGGCGCTGACCGAGGGTCAGTATGTCACCTTTGAGATCGGCAACAACGAGAAGGGCCAGCAGGCCGTAAATGTAACAGTGGTAAAACGCTAACTACTCGGTGCTGGGCCTGCCCCACCGTCATACTATAAAATTTAAGAGGGTGCCCCGCGTGGGACACCCTCTTTTATTATAAATTCTTGTACGGCAACCTATTTCTGCAAGAACTGCTGTGCCGCCAACACCAAGAACATATAGTGTGACGAACCTCCGCCCAACACATACTCAGTCTGCTGCCACAGGAAGGGGAATGTGAGCAACTCAGGGAAGTCGGGACGAATAAGCGCTGTACCCGAAATCACACCACCAGGGATGTACGACCAATCGGCACGGTTAAGGCCATAGCCCACAGTCGCCGACTCGGCACCAACGCCCGAAGCAAACGACGCCTGGTTAGAGCCAGGGTGGCATCCGAGGATAAAGTTCAAGGCGTTGAAGATGGGAGCCTTCGAGAAGATCTCGGGATAAGCCGACACGAGGAAGTAGTGGCGGTAGCCAAAGCTCTGAATATCCCAACCTGCACCCCAGATATGAGGACGATAAGGCACACCATAGGGAGTCTCATTAACCTGTACCTGCAGATCTGCCTCCACCTTGGGCAGAGCCTCGCGGAACGCCTTCGAGAAGGCACGAGCACGCTTGTCACCAAGTTTTGCAATCTTCTGCTCAGCACGAGCCGTGAACCAAGCCACACTGCTGATACGGTCGACGATAGCCTGCTGGTTGTCGAGCAAGAAGTCGAGATACTGTTTCTCGTTAGTTGCGAGATACAACTCCACAGCCGCCTGAATCTTCTGGTTCATAATGCGGTTGTTATCCTTGCCTACGTTGGCAAAGATCTCGCGAGAGATATTCAGACAGTGCATTGAGAGCGTATCATTGAAATCGCGCAATACGCGTGATGTTGCAGCCAGCTGTGCTGCGGTTGACATCTCGCGTGAGGGGTTATCCTCGGTGAAGATCCAGCGGTCGTCCTCATTGCCAATCTTGCCGTCGGTCATAGCCGAAGCATCGCCCAGAAGAACGTACTGACGCAGGTTGTTGGTGATAATACCACGATACAGACGACCCAGCGCAAGATAAGAGCTAACAACGCTCAATGCGCCATTCTCCACCTGCTGCAACATATCGTTCTTGCCATCGGCCTGATGAATCTCCGTCACACGGTTGATCTGGTCGATAGAGGTCACGTCCAGCTCGGGGTGGAACGACTCGTATGCCAGAGCCAGAATATACGACTCACCAGCCTGCGACTCGATACGCAGATCGAAGTCACCCGCATCGTGCCAGCCGCCGATATTTACGCCGGGAACCACCTCACCAGCCTCATATTTCGACAAGCCCGCCTTCTGGTCGTAACCGTCGATATGGTTGTGAGCGGGAGCCATCTGAGCATCGTCCATGTGGCATGCGTCATGCCATACACGATACTTCTCAGCCACACGCATGTGGCACATCTGCACAGGCAGGAAGTACTCTAGCACTGGCTGCCATACGCCACGGTCGTAAACACCCTTGTCGATGCGGAAGATGGGCGAAACGGAATTACCATACTTGAGCTGATATACGCCCGATGCGGTCACATCCGAGAAGTCAGCCTTCACGTAGTTGTAACGCAGGAACTTACCCCACTCCTTGGTCTCGATGCGCTTAACCACTTTAACACCATCAGCATCCATACGAACCAACTCGGCTGTGTGGCGAGCAGCGTCACGCTCATCAAGCTCGATGATAGCCACCTTATCCTGCTCGGTGTGATAACCCACCTGCGAGGTCTGGATTACGGGCTTGTACATCCAATCGTTCTGAATTGTAGGAGTGATAATCCACTTCACAGCGCCCTTTGTCGCACCAGCCTTAATCTCGCTACGCAATACAAACCAACCATTGTTGTGGTTCATACGGCCGTCGTAAAGCTTCAAATCGCCTGTGAGCGACTCGATGGTAACCTTATTATAGGGATCGTCGGGACGCGATGTAAACTTACGGCCGACAGCATAAGGCTCGGCGATGATGTCGTCAGCCACAATGGGACTATATCCCTTGTCGATTAGATGCTCCATATTCGCGAGCGAACTCTTACCATCGTGATAGTCGCCTGTATGAAGGTGGTTAGGCTGCAACTCCAACAGGGGTGAGTTGGGCTGCTGGGGGAAAATACCACTCTTGTCGTCCATCAACCAAGGCTTGCCAAAGAGTGAGCCAGGGAAGAACTCGAGGTTAAAACCAGCCTTGCCGATAAGATAATCGGGAATGGGACTATCCAAATCAACGGTAACCTCAATCTGATTACCTTTAGCCTCGACACGCACCTTGTAGGTGAGGTTAAGTTCGGGGTAAATCATAGGATTAAAACCCGTAAGGTGGCGAGTAGAGTCGGGATACATCATTGTAGCGGTAATGGTGTTACCCTTTACCTCACGACTGAGCTGCTTAGGCACGGGCTGCCACTGACCGGGCGTAGCCTCCAGACGGATGTCGCCATTAGTAGCCACACGGTTGCCGTTCATAATAATACTCACTCCACCCTGATGTCCCTCGGGGTAGATGTCATCAAAAGCCATCACATCGACGCCTTGATTCTTGAAGTACCCTCCCTTAGTGATCTGGAAACCCTGCGCCATAGCATTTGTAGCAAACAGAGTACCCACGAAGAGCACAACAGCAAAAATTCTCTTCTTCATAATTAAATATCAATTATTAGTTTGTTGTTTTATATCCCCTCTGCATAGCATTTTACTTTTATTTAAGCATTGTCATATATAAAATGCCCTTACATACTACAAACTTACAAACAATATTTATAACTAGCACCATATTGTAAAAAAATCCGCATACAAACTATTGCGGATCTTATGCTTATAGCTCTTATTTCTGAAATTGCATTGTAAAACCTCGTAGCCATTTCATCACCGGGCCACTCACCATTTGGCACACCGGGATAAACAGACGGAACCACCAATCGGGCACTTTGCATCGCACGCCTCGGAACATAGCCCTCAAAGAACGGCGGGCGCAACTATCGGCACTCATAAGAATACCCGTACGCAAACCAAAACGCTGCAACTTAGGCGATAGACCATACAGATCGGTAGCAATACCCGCAGGGCATATAGCCGTAACGGTCACACCCTGAGCCTCGACCTCCTTCGAGAAGGCCACAGAAAAACTCTTCAAATAAGCCTTGCTAGCGCTATAGAGCGACAAGCCAGGGTAAGGCATCCATATCGAGAACGACGACATATTCAGGATGCGTCCTCCTCCACGTTTAATCATATCGGCAGCATACAATCGGCAATTGAGCGTAGAGGTAATATCGTGCAGATATATCATTCGTTGTATGCGTTCAATGGGCGTGTTCAATATATCGCAGAACGAGAAGATACCCGCATTGTTAATCAGCACATCAACCTTTATACCCTCCGACTCGGTGTAGGCAAATAGCTCTTCGGCAGCCGTAGGCGTAGCCAAGTCCTTTACCAACGTACGCACCCACACTTTAGGCGATAAACGACGTACCTCATCAGCCGTTGCAAGCAACTCCTTATCACCCGATGCCACCATCAGCAGATTATAACCCAATGCAGCAAGTTGCAGAGCATAACTGCGACCAATACCTCTCGATGCACCCGTAACAAGTGCCGTCTTTGAGCCTGGAAAAACTTCTCCGCGACGCATTACAAGCCAAGTTCTTTTCTGATAATCTTCGGGAGATTATCGCAATGGTGACAACACTTCATATCTACTGAGTACATGCGTGCAATGCAGTAATCCTTATGGTCGCAACCCGAACGGGTAGCCATATCACCCTCCTTCATCTTATTTACAAATGCGGGGTCATTAATAAGCGCACGCGCCATCTGCAACATCTCGAAGCCTTCATCCAGAGCCTTCTCGCAACCCTCACGCGACACCAATCCACCTACATATACCAACGGGCCTTTCAACGCAGCACGGAACTTCTTGGCATTCTCCAAGAAGAAGCACTCCTCAAAGTCATACTGCTTAATCATCCACTGGCCGAACAGCGAAACAACAATCTTCTGCATCCACTCGTTCCAACCCATATAGTAACCCATAGTCTTCGTCGGTATACGACCACGCATAACGGCCATTGGAGCACGTGACACAAAGCCCGACGAGAGCACAATGCCGTGAACGCCAAACTTCTCAATCTGCTTTGCAATCTCGATTGACTCGGGGACCTGAATACCTCCCTTGAAACCATCCTCCATATTGTGCTTAACGAGCACAGCCATATTACACTTTGCAGCCTGCTCCATAACCTCTTCGAGACACATATTCATAAATCGCATACGATTCTCAAGGGAGCCACCAAACTCATCTCTACGTCGGTTTGTCCAAGGAGAAAGGAACTGCGAAATTAGGTAACCGTGACCTGCGTGTACCTCCACACTATCGAAACCCGCATTATGTGCAGTCTTAACAGCCTGACCAAAATCCTTGGCCATAGTCACCAGCTCCGAAGGCTTGAGGCGACGATGGAACGTAGGCGAATATAGATTAAAACCATTCGATGCCGAAACGGGGAAACAGCCTGCAGTCTCCCAGTGGGTCATATTACCGCAGTGACCTATCTGAATACCTACTGCAGCACCCTCCTTATGCACAGCATCGGTGATATCGCGCAACTGAGGCACAATCTCGTCACGCAACCAGAGCTGCGAGTTGAACGATATACCGCTGCGATTAACCGAAGCATAAGCTAGAGTAGTCATACCTACACCACCCTTGGCTACGCTCACGTGGTAATCTTTCAGGGCCTGTGTAGGAGAGAAATCCTTACCCATAGACTCGAACGCCGCCGAACGAATGGTGCGGTTGCGAAGTGTCACGGGACCCATCTTATAGGGCGTAAATAGTTTTGAATCTTTAATATCTTTCATTTTGTTTGCTTTGACTAATAAATAAAGGGAATTATGCGCTTGCGCTTAAGCGAGGTGAACTCCTCGCCAAACTCTTTCTCGTAGCGCTTGTAGAGCGATGACGAGCGAGGAGCCAGATTGGCAAAAGTCCACAACACAAACACCACGCCTGCCCACGACCACGAAGCAATGGCAAAGCCTGTCCACTCAAGCAATTCGCCAAAATAGTTGGCCGACGACACATAGCGGAACATACCACCCTTGGGGATATAGTGCTTCGTATCGCCAGGCTTACGCAGATGGCGGATGATGTAGTCAGCCTGCCAGTTGATAAACATACCGACACAGAAGACTACGATACCTATGTAGATAAATGGCTTGCTAAACCAATTGGCATAATAGTTTTCAGGTGCAAAGAAGAAAATCCAGCCACCCTGCATCAGGGCATTGAGTGTATTGAATGTCATACCCATCAGCACAATACCAAGAGGCATCTTCGAATTGCCACGCATCAGAAGCGGGAAGATAAACGAACGCTGGAAATAGTGCAACTGAAACAGACAGAAAAGCACCAACGGTGCAACATCCCACTGACGGTCGGATATTGCCCACAATGCGAACATGGCAATAAACACGGGCGACTCCATCAACACCCAGCCAACCTTGTTTGGCACAGGAGGGCCATAACGACTGTCGAAGAGGTAACCGTAGCCCGCCTCGAAGAACTGCAAAGCCACGAAAACCGCCACTGCAATGGCAGACATAATCCACAGAAAATTATGGTATGTTTCGAGTGTAAATCCCATAAACGCACTATTTTTATCAACGAATATGCGCAAAGGTACTAAAATTTATCAAAAAACCGCTCTACTGAAACCCTTTTTCATCATTGAGAATATACTAACTACCCATTTAGAGTATACATAGTGGAGGTATAGAACATAAAAAAGTTGCCAACCCTCGCGGATTGGCAACCCAATATATCAAGTAATGCTAAAATTACTTAACAAATGTAGAGTTCTGCAAGTAAGCTGCGCTCTTTGCAACACCCTCCCACATAGTTGCGATACGAGCTGCGGGATCCTCATCCTTAGAACCGCGGGGCATCTCCTGCTCAACAACGAAATCGCTGTAACCGTTTGCATAGAACTGGTTGAAGATAGCCTCGAAGTCGATCTTACCGCTCTCACCGATTACGAGGTCGTCCTTGATGTGGAGCATCTTGATACGCTCGGGGTACTTCTTCAAGTAGTCAACGGGGTTCTTACCACCCATAGTTGTCCAATATACGTCCATCTGGAAGAATACTGACTCGGGATCGGTGTTCTCGATCATATACTCCCACTTAACCTGGCCGTCAACAACCTCATACTCGAAAGAGTGGTTGTGGTAACCGAGCTTCAAGCCGTACTCCTTAGCCAAAGCACCAACCTTGTTGAAGTAGTCACAAACAGCCTTCAAATCCTCGATAGTCTCGCCGAGCTTAAAGCTGGGGATAACGCAATACTTTGCACCCATAACGTTCAAACCCTTG
>JAZQSN010000047.1:0-38323 GCA_045630065.1 Alistipes sp. | reverse complement strand
CGTCACTTCAAGCATTAATAGCATAGGCCTATGAAAGTTCTTGTAGTAGGTTCGGGCGGACGTTGCCACGCTATTGTAGAGGCGTTGAGCAAGTCACCCCAGGTAGATAAGATTTTTTGCGCTCCGGGCAATGCAGGTATCGCTGCATTGGCCGAATGCGTAGCCATCAAGGAGACACAGGTCGATGCTCTTTGCGACTTTGCCAAGAGCAACAACATCGAACTTACAGTTGTAGGTCCCGAGGTTGCTTTGGAGGCTGGTATCTCTGATACATTCAAGCAGAACGGACTCCGTATCTTTGGCCCCACGAAGGCTGCGGCTCAAATCGAGACCAGCAAGCAGTTTGCCAAGGATTTGATGAAGAAGTACGACGTTCCTACAGCGGCTTACGAGACATTTGAGGATTTCGATGCAGCATTGGCCTACGTTAAAAACGGCTCATTTCCCACTGTTCTCAAGTACGACGGTTTGGCGGCTGGTAAGGGCGTTGTAATTGCCGAGACATTGGAGCAGGCCGAGGAGGCTTTGCGTGATATGTTGCTCGACTCAAAGTTCGGTAAGGGCAAGGTCGTAATCGAGGAGTATTTGGAGGGCCCAGAGTTCTCATTACTCTGCTTTGTGAATGGTCACGACGTATATCCTATGCCCGTATCGCAAGACCACAAGCGTGCCTACGATGGCGACAAGGGTCCCAACACAGGTGGTATGGGTGCTTACACAGAGTTGCCATTTATCACCGATGAGGATTTGAATTACGCTATGCAGAACATTATGCGTCGCACCGCTTCGGCTATGGTCGAGGAGGGATGCTCATTCTGCGGAGTGTTGTATGGCGGTTTGATGAAGACCCAGCAGGGCATTAAGGTTATCGAGTTCAACGCTCGTTTTGGCGACCCCGAGACCGAGGTTATCTTGCCCCGCATCAAGAGCGACATCTGTCAGGTATTCTGCGATGTAGCCGACGGCAAGCAGCCCACAATCGAGTGGTACGACTTCGCAACATTGGGTATCGTTTTGGCATCGAAGGGTTACCCTGGCTCATACGACAAGGGTTTCGTAATTGAAGGCACCGAGGATGTTGATGGTTCAATCTATCATATGGGTACAGCCTTGAAGGATGGCAAGTATGTAACATCTGGAGGCCGTGTAATGATTGTCGTATGCCAAGCCCCCACATTGCGCGAGGCTCAGCAGAAAGCCGCCGCAGAAGTTGCCAAAATCAAGTGCGAGAACTTGTTCCACCGCACCGACATTGGCGATAAAGCATTCAAATATTAACTTAAAACTTATCGAATTATGATTATAAGCGGTAAAGAGTTAGCACTCTCGCTCAAGCAGGAGATGGCAGCCAATGTTGCCACCTTCACCGAGAAGTACGGCCGCGTACCTCATTTGGTTGTAATCCTCGTGGGCGAGGACCCAGGTAGCGTATCTTACGTTACAGGCAAGGCTAAGGCATCGGAGGAGGTCGGTATCAAGAACACCACAATCCGCAAGGATGCCTCTATTTCAGAGGAGGAGCTTTTGGGTATTATCGACGAACTTAACGCTGACGATAGCGTTGATGGCATCCTTGTTCAGTTGCCCCTTCCCAAGCACATCGACTCTGACAAGGTTATCGCAGCTATCAGCGCTGAGAAAGATGTAGACGGTTTCCACCCCATGAACGTGGCTAACCTCTGGCTCAAGCAGCCCTGCACATTGCCCTGCACACCCAAGGGTATCATCAAGCTCTTGAAGCGCGCCAACGTCGAGATTGCGGGTAAGGATGTAGTCGTTATCGGCCGTAGCAACATCGTGGGCTTGCCCGTATCGAAGTTGCTTCTCAATGAGAACGCAACCGTAACTATTGCTCACAGCCGCACAAAGAACTTGGCCGAGGTTACTCGTCGTGCCGACATTTTGGTTGTAGCCATTGGCCGTCCCAAGTTCGTAACAGCTGACATGGTTAAGCCCGGCGCAGTGGTTATTGACGTAGGCGTTAACCGCGACCCCGAGACTAAGAAGTTGTGTGGTGATGTAGATTTCGCTGCTATTGAACCTATCGCATCGGCTATCACTCCTGTACCGGGTGGCGTAGGTCCTATGACTATCACCTGCCTTATGGAGAACACCATCGAGTGCTTCCTTAATAAGATGCAGAAGTAGGGTATATCTCAATCAATAAAATAGGGTGCTCGTTTGGGCACCCTATTTTTTGTTATATAACAGATATTAAATCTGCCAAATACCACCTTCACCAAATACTCCCTCGACCCATGTATCGAGCGTGCGGGCACGCAGACCCAGATCCATCATATTGTAGCGGCGGCGGATATGACGAACGTAGGGCACATCGGCACGCATCTGCACCTTCGTTATGCCAACATCTTCGGGTTTTGTTGGGGCTCCTACGATAGAGAGCATACGATGCATCTGCTCGAAAGTGTAACACTGCTCCTGCAGACGAGCCTTCAAATCGGGCCAATTCTCCTTCAAGAGCTGTAACTGGCGACGCACCTCCTGGGCATCATCATACTTTGCCATCATCTCCTCGATACCCATCTTAGCAAAGGCCTCGCCAGCAAACAATTGCTCGGCATTGCTACGAATCACATCGGCCGAAGGCCAAGCCTTAACGCAGGCATCAACGTCGAGCGTAGTGAAATCCGTCTTATACATCTCGTCGAACATAGCACACATCATCAGCGTTCCCACACTCACCTGGAAACCGTGTGATGGAGTCACACCATTATGCATATGGTCGCGCATATTCCACAAATGGCTGAACAGATGGTCAGTGCACGACGCAGGGCGTGACGAGCGTGCCGCCTGCATAGCAAAGCCGCTAAGCATCAAACCTTCAACAAATGGGGCAATAGCCTCTGGCTTAAGTGCAGCAACACCCTCAGGATCGGCAAGCGATGCCTTAAGGTTGGTCTGCGATATGTACCACGCATCGGGGTGGATAGGCTCCGAGCCCACGAAGTCGGCAATAATCCACTCTGCACCTGCAGGTATCTTGGCTGCAAGATCGGCATAACCTGCGGCGGTCATCTCACGCGGTGCACGTGCCATAACACCCACATCGGCAAGAATAGCACGAGGAGCAGGGCAGGTGAAGGTCTGCTTCATACTCTTGTAGGTTATCGAAGCACCGAACGAAGAGTAGCCATCGACCGAAGCGGCCGTAGCGACGCACATATAGGGGCGTGAGCAGTGATGAGAGGATAGTTTACACAAATCGTTAATCGTTCCCGAACCCACAGCTACGGCAATGGCCGTAGTAGAGGAGAGTTTTGCATCGAGCATCTCGATAAATTTCCACTCAGCATGCAGATCCTCATCGGTGAAGATATAAGGTTCGTCGCACTCAACACCAGCCTGCTGAAGATACTCATAAACGGCCTTACCTGCTACGCGCCACGTATTCTCGTCAGCTACAACGAGTGCTCGGGCAGCAGGGAACTGCTCGCAGAACATTGCGGGCACACGATCTAAAATATCTACGCCTATTTCAAGGGTGGCCGTATCGGTTGCCGCAGCCAAAGCCTTGGCTACAAGTGGATTCTGATTCATAGGTTGTCTGTTTTTGTTTACTTTAGCGTACGCTCAATATAGGATGTATAATCCATTATCTCAGGCTTATAATCATCGTGCGCCATAAGCGGCGACGAGATCATATAGTCGGCCGACGAACGGTTAATTGCCGTAGGCACATTGTAGAGCGAAGCCAAACGCAGGAGAGCCTTCACATCGACATCGTGAGGCTGTGCAGACATGGGATCCCAAAAGAATACCAACATATCGATCTCGCTATTTGCGATCATCGAGCCCAACTGCTGGTCTCCACCCAATGGACCTGATTTAAGCATTGTAATATCGAATCGCGCATTGGCTGCACTCTTTGCTCGGCGAGCCATCAGTGTCTCGGCTACGATACGACCCGTAGTACCAGTACATACCAAACGATGCGAGAGTAACTTCTCCCAATTCCATGCTACCCATTCAGCAAGATCACGCTTCATAGCGTCGTGAGCCACAAGGGCTACTGTCATTCTTTTCTCCATTTTGTCATCCATTTTATGAATCTCCCTGTGAGATTCCACTTTTTTCATTTCATTTCTAAATACCTCTGCAAATATAGTAAAAAATACTACACTACGACGATAAGCCCATTAAAACAGTGTGTAATATACGCACACGAAGACATTTACTGCACTGTTTGGCGATAGACAACAATACACCTATCGATGCACTCCCGTCCGCACAAAGCACATCCCGTGCAGGCATCATCCTTGACCATCTCGGCAAAGCAATATCCATTGCCATTCATCTCTGCGGACAAATATAGCACACCACACGGACACACCGCCACACAAGCGCCACAACCAATGCAACGCTCCACATCAACTACCACACGACCTCTGATTCTTGCCATATATTTATTCGACGGCTTGTGCCTTTACAAATATACGAAAACCATAGCACAAAACCCTCACATAGCAATAATTTTAGTACCTTTGTCATTACAAACAACTATTTCTATTATGAGAAGATTTCTTTCATTCATAACCACACTTATGGCGCTCACCGCCTGCCACTCGCAGAGCGACATTCTGGTCGAGGCAGAGAGTTTTCAGAGCAAGGGTGGTTGGTCGGTCGATCAGCAGTTCACATTCGAGATGGGCTCGCCTTACCTTATTGCTCACGGTATGGGCAAGGCTGTAGAGGATGCTACGACCGATGTTCAATTTGCAAAAGCGGGGGAGTATCATATCTACGCCCGCACTTACAACTGGACCTCGCCTTGGGCCGATGGCCGCGGAGCAGGTGCATTCCTCATTGGTGTTGGCGATGAGTTGCTACCCAACGAGTTAGGCTCTACGGGCAAGGCTTGGGAGTGGCAGTATGCAGGCTCTATCAACATCGCAAAGGCAGGCAAGCAGACACTCCGTCTGCACGACCTAACCGGCTTTGAGGGCCGTTGCGATGCTATCTACATCACACCCAACAAGGACACTACACCTCCAGCCGAGGTGGCGTCGCTCGCCAAGTTCCGCTCGGAGCTCAACCCCAAGAAGGCAAAGATTGTTGAGTACGACTTCGTGGTCGTAGGCGGTGGCATTGCAGGTATGTGTGCGGCTGTGGCGGCATCACGCCTGGGATGCAAGGTAGCGCTTATCAACGACCGCCCGTTGTGGGGTGGTACGAATAGCTCTGAGACACGTGTGCACCTGGGTGGTCACATCGAGATGGAGCCCTATACCAACCTCGGTAATATGATTAAGGAGTTCGGTCCCTTGCGTGGCGGCAATGCACAACCGGCTGAATACTACGAAGATGAGAAAAAGCGAGCTTTCCTCGAAGCCGAGCAGAACCTGACGCTCTACCCATCATATAGGGTTTATGCTGTTGAGAGCCACGATGGCCACATCGACGCGGTGCATGCCCAGCACATTGAGACAGGAGAGGAGATTATTTTCCATGCGCCAATCTTCTCGGACTGCACGGGCGATGGCACAGTAGGCTACCTGGCTGGCGCCGACTATGCTATGGGACGCGAGAGCCGCGATGAGTATAACGAGCCCTCGGCTCCCGAAGTAGCCGACAAGATGACTATGGGTTCATCTGTTCAATGGTACTCGGTAGAGGAGAAGGCTAAAAGTCAATTCCCGCTGTTTGAGTATGGTCTTGATTTCAACGAGGAGAGTTGCCAGCGAGTAACGATGGGCGAGTGGACTTGGGAGACGGGTATGAACTACGACCAATGCAAGGAGTTTGAGCGTATTCGCGACTACGGCCTGATGGTAGTTTACTCAAACTGGAGTTTCCTGAAGAATCGTATGCAGAACAATGAGGCATATCACAACCGCACACTCGGCTGGGTGGCATACATTGCTGGCAAGCGCGAGTCGCGCCGACTGCTTGGCGACCACGTACTCACAGAGAACGATCTAGTACAGGAGATTGTCTCCCCCGATGCATCATTCACCACATCGTGGAGTATCGACCTTCATTACCCCGACCCACAGAACACAAAGTATTTCCCGGGCGAGGAGTTTAAGTCAATCTGCGTACACGGCGCAACCAACCCTTATGCTGTGCCGTACCGATGTCTCTACTCACGCAATATCGACAACCTCTTTATGGCTGGCCGCGACATCAGCGTAACGCACATCGGCTTGGGTACGGTGCGAGTGATGCGTACCTGCGGAATGATGGGCGAAGTGGTAGGTATGGCAGCATCGATATGCCGCGAGCAGGAGGCGCTGCCACGCGACGTCTATACTACACACCTCGACGCCCTTAAATCACTTATGCAGCAAGGCGCAGGTGTGCAGGGATTGGCCAACAACCAGACCTACAACCTGGGAGGTCACTGGCCTACATATCGCAAGACATACTAACAAAAAAAGGGCTTCCGTCGTGGAAGCCCTTTTCGTATCATATCTTACTCTACTCAAACGAGTGAATTACCACACCCGAGCGCAACTTTACTGACAACTCCATGTGGTTTAATACTAAGCCAAAAACGAAAGGCTGCATTTTGTAATTCATATCTGTGTGGAACTATATATTAATCGAAAGATAATTCACCCAATACTAGTCGCTCACCCAAGGAAACTGAATTTTGACGATATGGTTACGTTCTAAATAGAGATTTGCTACTTTAATTCTTTCATTTGCAGTACTAATAATATTGTCTTGTAGCTCCGACATCTTTTTATAATACATCAATGGACCGTCTTCACAAATTAGATTATCATAATAATCCTTATTTTTAGTTCTTTCTTTGATAATTCGTTGGCTGTCTTTTTTTATTTGTATAGCCATATGGGATTTATCATCAGAACAAAAACCTTCAAATTTCTCTATATCATATAAGTAAGGGCAATATTCGCGTTCAATTTCCCATAAATTGAAATAATCTGTATGCTCCATGATATCAACAACTCGTTGGTCATGCTCAGGGTGAGTCTTCAAGAAGAGATCAAGTTGTTCAAGGGACATTATATCATATTCTTGAAACTCTTCATACAATGAATTAATAATTGTTAATATAGCATCAAATTGGAGTTTTGTTACATCCGGGCTCTTTGCAAATTCCTCATCCTGTGGTGTCACTTCCAATAATACGTCATCTATTATATCAACTATCGTATGATTGATTAAATCTTGAGGCGAGCATCTCTCATAATCTTCTACTAGGTCAACACATACGTGTTCAAAACATTGGGCGACAAACTTTGCACACATCTGTCGATTTTTATTCGGGATAAAATCTCTATTTCTCGCCATAGCTAGAAAAGCAGATTTATCGTATAAAGTGCCAACAAATCTCCTTGCATAGTCAATAAGGTCTTCTATGCGCCGAGGTTGTTGATACTCCTCTTTAAGACGAAGAACACACACATGCTCTCCCTCTTCATATAATTGTCTGTTAGGATTTTCTGCAATTACTATATCACTTGCATGTATTACTGAACCATACCAATATAACATTGCATGAGAATATTGGCTATTGGTCCTGTTTTGAATGCGTTTGGAACTATCGTCGTTATAACCCACCAAAATAATATCACCAGGTTTCAACTTACTTACGTCTAATTTATACTTCATCAGATATAGGCGTTATTAATTAAACTTTCAATTTCAACAAGATAATATCGTTCTAAATAATCTTATGACAATGTTATTAATATGCAAAACCAAATATATCCCTTATTAATATTTGCTTATATGTATAACAATGGGCTTCCGTCGTGGAAGCCCTTTTTATTATCATATCTTACTCTACTCAAACGAGTGAATTACCACACCCGAGCGCAACTTAGGCTCAAACCAAGTGGTCTTCGGCGGCATGATGTTGCCTGTGTCAGCAATGTCGATAAGCTGCTGCATCGAAACGGGGTAGAGTGCAAAGGCAACCTTCATCTCGCCGCTATCAACTCTCTTTTGCAACTCGCCCAAACCGCGGATACCGCCCACAAAGTCGATGCGCTTAGAGGTGCGCAAGTCGCTAATGCCCAAAATCTTGTCAAGCACAAGATTTGACAACACAGTTACATCCAACACACCTATAGGATCAGCATCATCGTACGTTCCCTCACGAGCCGTAAGGCTATACCACTCACCTTCGAGATACATAGCAAAGTTATGCAGAGCCTGGGGAGTATAAATCTCCACACCCTTATTCTCAACCACAAAGGTCTTATTCAAGCGCTCCAACAACTCGGCAGGAGTCATGCCATTCAGGTCACGAACAACGCGGTTATAGTCAATAATACGCAACTGCGAAGCTGGGAAGGTTACAGCCAGGAAATAGCAATACTCCTCCTCGCCAGTATGCGAGGGATTCTTAGCCATGCACTCCTGACCTACGCGTGCGGCGGCGGCTGTGCGATGGTGGCCATCAGCAACATACAGGGCAGGCACCTCGGCAAAGAGTTCTGTCAAACGACGATTCTGCTCCGCACAACGTACCACCCAGAAATGGTGGCCAAAGCCATCTGCAGCAATAAAATCGTAGTCAGGCTCATTACGCTTAACAACATCCTCAACGATAGCATTAATCTCGTCGTTGTCGGGATATGTAAAGAATACGGGCTCGATGTTGGCCTTCTGATTGCGAACGTGAATCATACGATCCTCCTCCTTATCGGGGCGGGTGAGCTCGTGCTTCTTGATTGCACCCGAGAGATAGTCCTCGAAGTGGCAGCACATAGCAATACCATACTGCGTGCGGCCTGCCATAGTCTGTGCATAGACGTAGTAATGCTCCTCGGCATCCTGCTCAAGCCAGCCACGCTCTTTCCACAGACGGAAATTCTCAACGGCCTTATCGTAAACCTCAGCCGAATGCTCGTCGGCAATGGGGTCAAAATCAATTTCAGGTTTGATGATGTGCAGTAGCGAACGCTCGGTTGCCTCGGCCTTGGCCTCGACAGAGTTAAGCACATCGTAGGGGCGTGACGCCACCTCGGCAGCATACTGCTTCGGGGGACGTATTCCACAAAAAGGTTTTACTCGAACCATAAAAGGGCTTATTTATTTACTTGGAATTTAGTTACTCCATTCTTAAGATAATCAACCACCTGACGCGCTGCAGCAAGACCAGCGTTAATGTTAGCTTCAGCAGTCTCGGCACCCATCTTCTTGGGGGTAGCAAAGAAACGATTGCCAAACAGAGCAGTCATAGTAGCCACATCGTCGGGGGCAATATCTGTCACATACTTAAGATCGGTACGCTCGGTCATTGCAGCCTCGATACCTACCTCGTCAATCACCTCCTTGCGGGCTGTGTTTACCAACGTAGCACCCTTGGGCATCGACATCATTAGGTCGTAACCAATCGACTTCTTGGTCTGCGCCGTAGCGGGAATATGCAACGAAAGAAAATCCGACGCAGCATACAACTCCTCGACACTACCAACAGGCTCAACGCCATCGTTCTCGAACAAAGTGCGATCTGTTACAAAGGGGTCATAAGCAATTACATTCATACCCAAAGCCTTAGACTTGCGAGCCACCAGACGGCCCACATTACCATAGGCGTGGATACCTACTGTCTTGCCCTGCAACTCAAAGCCTGTACCAGCTGTAAAGCGGTTGCGCGACATATAAATCATCATAGCCAAAGCCAACTCAGCCACAGCGTTAGAGTTCTGTCCCGGGGTATTCATCACCACGATACCTCGAGCCGAAGCAGCCGCCAAATCGACATTGTCGTAACCGGCACCTGCTCGTACAACAATCTTTAGCTGCGGAGCAGCCTCAATAACCTCGGCAGTTACCTTATCGCTACGCACGATGAGTCCATCGACATCCTTAACAGCGGCGATAAGTTCCTCCTTCTCGGTATATTTCTCGAGCAACGCCACATCATAGTCGGCAGCAGCGAGTATCTCTTTTATTCCGTTCAACGCCTTTTCGGCAAAGGGCTTCTCTGTTGCTATAAGTATCTTCATTTTCTTAATCTGTTCCGTTAAATCAAACTTATCTGAATCGTTCCACTCGGTAACATCTCCTAAAAAGGGGTTACCCGAAGGCACTTGGTAGGAGATAGCCATATCGCTATTTCATTAAGCGTGCAACTTCTCGAACTCCTGCATACAAGCCACCAAAGCCTCAACTGCCTCAACGGGGCAAGCGTTATAGCACGATGCACGGAAACCACCCACTAGACGATGACCCTTGATACCCACCATACCACGCTCCTTGGCAAAAGCAAAGAACTCATCAGCCAAAGCCTCGTTGCCCTCGCTCATCACAAAACAGATGTTCATCGATGAACGATCCTCCTTGGCGGCTGTACCGCAGAAAAGTGAGTTACGGTCAATCTCGGCATATAACATAGCAGCTTTGCGCTCGTTGCGCTCGTGGATAACCTGCAAACCGCCCTCGGCCTTCATCCACTTAAGAGTCTGAGACAATACATAGATGGGGAATACGGGAGGAGTGTTGAACATAGAGCCATTCTCGACGTGGGTATTCACATTCATCATCGAGGGCAACTTGCGCTCCACACGCTCCAACATATCGTCGCGGATAATTACGAAGGTAACGCCTGCAGGTGCCAGATTCTTCTGCGCACCACCATAAATCATCGCATACTTGCTCACGTCAATAGGACGGCTCAAGATATTCGAACTCATATCGGCAATCAGAGGCACGGATGAATCGAGGTCATTCTTATACTCGGTACCATAAATAGTATTATTTGCACAGATATAGAGGTAATCCAAATCCGCAGGAATATCAAAACCCTTGGGGATATAAGAGAAGTTCTTATCCTCCGACGAAGCAATAATCTCGACATCGCCATAGAGTTTAGCCTCCTTGATGGCTTTCTTGGTCCACACTCCTGTGTTGACGTATCCCGCCTTGCGACCAAGGAAGTTGGCGGGAATATGGAAAAACTGTGTACTTGCACCACCACCTACAAAATATATCTTGTAATTATCGGGAATACCTAACAACTCTCGCATAAGGCTCTGCGCTTCGGCGAGAACGGTCTCAAATTCGGGCGTACGGTGGGAGATCGAAAGCAGAGAAAGGCCTGTTCCATTGAAATCAATAATAGCCTTTGCGGCTGCCTCAAGCACCACATCTGGGAGTACCGACGGTCCGGCATTGAAATTATATTTCTTCATATCGCAAAAAAAATTAAATTGTCAGCCACCTCTCTTACAGTGACCGTTTTGAATGTTTGCATCTACAAAGAAAATAAAAAATTATGATAATTCAAAATCCCCAGAACTTCAACAAGAACGAGATTGTAATTTCACCGAGCCATTTTCTTCGCAAAATTCCATTATTTAGATTTTTTAATAACGATATAATACTTCAAACAGCTAAAAAATGTAAAAAACTTAATTTTTCAAAAAATTTCTTTTTTACTTAAAATATCTCCCCGTAATTTACACCCACGCACGACAAGATGGCTCAAATATGCTCTTACACTCCTCTGAATTAGACATTTCACACAAAAGCAGCGGTGCAACCCGAACTTTCGCACCAAACTTTCACTTGCATATCACCCATCGAAGCATTACACCAAACCGCAAGTTCAGTTACAAATCATAAGTAAACACAACATCACAACAACTCAAAAAAAAGCAACATACGGCGGCTATACTATATTAAAAAATTTGCGAAAAATAGTTCGTTTTGCTATCTTTGCAAAGATTTGGCTTTGCTCATCCCCATACCCCATATTGGAAGCAAGCGCAAGGCCCTCAAAACCCGAAACGAAAGAAGAAAAGATGATAAAATCAATGACAGGCTTCGGCAAGAGCGAGGTATCGCTGCCGACAAAGAAAATCACAGTCGAGGTTCGCTCACTCAACTCCAAGCAGTTGGATTTGGCGGTTAAACTCCCCGGCATATATCGCACCTACGAGTTCGATATCCGTTCAAAGGCTGCTGCCGCTATCGTACGTGGCAAGGCCGACATTTCGGTAAGCGTAGAGACAACTGCCACCCAGACATCGGCTACGGTAAACAAAGATATCTTCCGTGAGTATATGCGCCAAGTGAACGATGCCCTTGCATATTCGGGCATCGATGCCGACTACGATGCTATCGTGCCCGCCGTGTTGCGTATGCCCGAGGTAGTGTCGTCACACACCGAGAGTATTTCGGAGGAGGAGCACGCAGCTCTTATGCAGGCTGTCGACGAGGCTTTGGCCCACTTCAACTCATTCCGCGAACAGGAGGGTGCCACACTCATCGCCGATTTGCTTGGCCGTGTGGACAAGATTGAAGATTACAAACTGCAAGTAGAGCCCTACGAGAAGGGACGTGCCGAGACCATCAAGAATCGTATCCGCGAGAACTTGGCTCAGTTGCAGGCCGAGGTTGACAACAATCGTCTTGAGCAGGAGATGATATTTTACATCGAGAAGTTGGATATCACAGAGGAGAAGGTACGCCTTACCAACCACTGCAAGTACTTCCGTGAGGTAGCGCAGTCGGAGGAGGCTGTAGGTCGCAAGCTCGGTTTCATTGCACAGGAGATGGGTCGCGAGATTAACACACTTGGTTCGAAGGCCAACGAGGCAAATATGCAGATTTTGGTCGTTAAGATGAAGGACGAACTGGAGAAGATCAAAGAGCAGGTATTAAACATTCTATAAAATGCAAAACGGCAAACTAATCATATTCTCTGCCCCGAGTGGCTCGGGCAAGACCACCATCGTAAAGCGTCTACTCAAGACCTTCCCTCAGTTCGAGTTCTCAATCTCGGCAACATCGCGTCAGCCACGCGGCCAGGAGCGCGACGGTGTTGACTACTTCTTCCTCACACAGGAGGAGTTCCGTCAAAGAGTCGAGGCCGATGCCTTTGTTGAGTGGGAGGAGGTCTATAATGGCACCTGCTACGGCACACTTCGTAGTGAGATGGAGCGTATCTGGGCAAAGGGCAACGTAATAATTTTCGATGTAGATGTGATGGGTGGCATCAACCTCAAGCGCATCTTCGGTCAGAGCGCCTGCTCTATATTCATCAAGGCTCCCTCAGTGGAGGCTTTGCGTGAGCGACTGATTGGTCGTGGCACTGATTCTATGGAGACCATCGAAAAGCGTATAGCAAAGGCTGAGTTTGAGTTATCAAAGGCCGGCGAGTTCGACTTCGTTGTGGTAAACGACTCTTTGGATGAGGCCGTGGAGCACACCGAGCAAATTATCCGAGACTTCCTTAAATAGTACAATAGAGAGGTTATGGCAAAGCAGAGAATGATGCTCTTTTTCGGGTCGTTCAACCCCGTACATCGAGGCCACACGGCACTTGCCGAGTATGCCATCGAGCATAATCTGTGCGATGTCGTGGCAATGATTATATCGCCACAAAACCCCTTCAAGCAGAATCAGTCACTTGCGGCCGAGATGGACCGCTACACAATGGTTGAGATGGCTTGCAACAACTCGCTATACTCTGAGCGTATAAAAGCTTCGATTGTGGAGTTCCTACTGGAAAAGCCGTCATACACTATCAACACCCTGCGTTACCTCAAGGAGAACAACGGCCACGACATGGATTTTTCTATCCTTATGGGTAGCGACCTTATCAACACATTGCCCGAATGGCGCGAGGCCGAGGCTATCATTGCCGACTACGACATATATGTATATCCGCGCCCCGAGGCTGAAATAGCATTCCAAACTGCACGCACCACCTTTTTGGCCAATGCTCCGCAGTGCGAATACTCATCAACAGACGTGCGACGTCGTTTAGAAGCAGGCGAGGATGTAAGCCATATGCTCGACAGAGATGTCCTCAAACATATCCGTGAGCGTGGGCTTTGGAAAAAGAATTTATAACACCGACAAAAGATATATACAGTGATAGAGATTGATGATAAAATAATTAGCGCCGACCTTCTGCGCGAGTGCTTTGCCTGCGACCTCAGCAAGTGCAAGGGTATATGCTGCGTAGAAGGTGATGCTGGCGCACCGCTCGACATCGAGGAGGTAGATCTTCTCGAGGAGGAGTATGAAAACTACGCATCCTATATGACCGCCGAGGGCCGAGAGGTAATCGAGCGTGAAGGATTTATGGTTGTCGATTCAGATGGTGACTACACAACACCACTTATCGACAATGCAGCCTGCGCCTATTCATTCGAGGAGAATGGGGTAGTGTTCTGCGCCATTGAGCGTGCCTACCGCGAGGGCAAGTGCCAATTCCTAAAACCCATTTCGTGCCACTTGTACCCCATCCGCGTAAAGCAGTTCCGCAACGGCACCTATGGTCTTAACTACCACCGCTGGGCCGTATGTCGCGACGCAGTGGAGTGTGGCAAAAAATTAGGCATTCCCGTTTACAAAGCACTTAAGGAGCCTATCATCCGTCGTTTTGGCGAGGAGTTCTACAAGGCATTGGAGTGTGCCGAGGAACTTTTGAGCCACGAGCAGGAATAACATCAAGACAAATACACCAATCCTAAAAATAGAAACATCGATATACAATGAACTTACACAAGATTATGCTCTTGGCCGCGTCGCTCTTTGTGGCAGCTACGTCATCAGCCCAAAACACAACAACCACCGAAAAACGAGATTCACTACCCGCCGATGCTATCATCGTCAAGCGTGTACCGCTCGAGTCAGGCCCCTCATTCGAGGCCAAGAACGACGTGCTGGTGGTAGATACCATTCCCTCATCGAGCGAAGGTCTTAACATTGTACTCTACAACGACAATACCTGGAGATATGTCCGCAATCGCGATATTGACGTCCTCGACGAGACCATTTACACCCAGAATTGGAGCACCAAGATTCAGCCCTACGATGTAGAGTTGAAGGATCTGCCCATCTCGATGGTTATCGACCTTGTCGATTCGCTCAAGAGTTACCACTATCCCTTCAAGGGTCGTGTAACGTCGAAGTATGGACCTCGTCGTAGCCGTATACATCAGGGTACAGATATCGACCTTGAAACTGGCGATCCCGTATATGCTACCTTTGACGGACGAGTGCGAGTGACTACCTATATTAAGGGTGGATATGGAAACCTTGTTATTATCCGCCACGATAATGGCCTGGAGACATACTACGGTCACCTTTCTGAGATTAGCGTAAAGAACGACGAGTGGGTAACAGCAGGTCAGGTTATCGGTAAGGGTGGTAACACGGGCCGTAGTACAGGTTCGCACCTTCACTACGAGATGCGATATAAGGGTCACACGTTCGACCCCGAGCGACTCATCGATTTCTCTACCGGAACGTTGCGCCGTGAAACCTTCCTCCTAAAGCGCACATATTTCAGCCCCTATTCTCGATTTACACAGGATTTCGAGGAGGAGATTCAGAGCGACGAGGAGGATAAGAAGATTGCCGCCGAGGCAGCCGCCATCAAGTATCATATCGTTAAGCGAGGCGACACATTGGGACGTATTGCTATCAACAACCACACTACAGTCACCAAGCTCTGCCAGCTGAACGGCATAAAGAAGACCTCAACTTTGCGTATTGGCCAGCGAATAAGAGTGAGATAGCATGAGAAAACTATGTTCAATAGTCCTGCTCCTACTTGCGTGGAGTGCTTCAGCACAAAGCAGTGGCAGCAAAACCATAAAAGCATCGCAGGCCCTGCATCACTACATCCACAATGGCGACAACACATTCGAGTGGCAGGTACGCGACTCGCTTGTGGGGGATGACTACACAGCCTATCGACTGCGTATGCGCTCGCAGACGTGGCGTGAAAAGGAGTGGATTCACGAACTTGTGATATTTGTACCCAAAATTATCACCAATAACGAGGCCCTCATACACATTTCGGGTGGTAGCGCCAACGAAGAGACGGGCGAGCCCAACTATCACTCGTGGGACGACTCACTCATAGGCTTTATGTCGGGCATAGCCACCCGCTGCCAGGCTCTGACGGCTATCCTATGGCAGGTACCTCGACAGCCGCTATACGGAGACAAGTATGAGGATGAATTGGTATCATTTACCTTCCATAACTTCCAGCAGGATGGCGACTACTCGTGGCCGCTTTTGTTTCCTATGACCAAGAGCGCCATACGAGCAATGGATGCAATCGAAGAGTTTTCCGAAAAGCGTGGTCACGCCGTAAAGAGCGATAGTTTTGTGATGAATGGCATTTCAAAACGAGGCTGGACAACGTGGCTCACAGCCGCATCGGGCGACAAGCGTGTGGTAGCCATTGCACCGATGGTTATCGACATTCTGAATATGCCCGTCAGCGTGCCTTACCAGCGCCATATGTTCGGCAGTTATAGCATCCATATTCAGGATTATGTGAACTTGGGCCTTACCGAGGAGGTTGTAATCCCCACAGGACGCGAGCTGGTGGCGATGATTGACCCATACTCTTACCGCGACAAGTACACTATGCCAAAGATGCTCTTCTTCGGCACTAACGACGAGTTTTGGACCGTAGATGCCGTAAAGAATTATATCGACGGTATTCCCGGCGAAAAATTCACCTCATACGTAACTAACGCCGGACACTCGCTAGGCGACAAAAGTGCAGCGGTAAACACCTTGGAGGCATTCTTCAAGCAGACCATCGACGGACAGAAGTATCCCCGCTTCGACTACAAGGTAAAGGAGCAGCAGGGTAGTACTACGCTCATTCTTAAAACCTCGAAGCAGCATCTCGAGGAGATTATCGTATGGGAGGCCGAGTCGGAGAATAAGGATTTCCGCCAGAGTAAGTTTGTACCCACCACTCAAGATGTGGCACACAAGGGCAAAGCACGCGTGGAGGTTAAATTCCCCACAAAGGGCTATAAGGCATTTATCGTGATGGCTAAATACAAGCACCCCAATGGTAATGAACCTTACAACATCACAACACGAATGTTTACGGCCTCACCCGAAGAGCTTTTCGATGAGATATATACGCCCGAAATATTGGTAGAATTACCACAATAAAACATAAAGGCTGTCACCCCTAACGGATGACAGCCTTTATGTTTATAGTAAAGTTGAATCTTACCTACATTATTAAATTACTTCTTAAACAAGATAGTACATTTCTCGCCCTGCAAATCAGCCTGGCGCTGCGCCCACTCTGCTGGAGGATTCTCAACTGGCTGAGGCCACCAGAAGCCGTTAGACGAGTAGGTGATTGTCGCCTTGTTGGGTGTGGTCTGCATCACAGCATAGCCTATATCGCCATAGAATGTAGCGGGCAGTGAAATGTGAGGCACCATACGCTGTGGCTCCTTAGGGCGGATAATGCGCGCTCCCTTATTCCACGTATGAACGTGAGCATAGATATATGCCACGGCTGCGGGCGACTTGGCAATCACAGCCTCGAGGTTAGGCATCTCGTTCAAGGGGTGGTGAGCACCCAAAATAACGGGACGCTTGGCCTGCGCGAGATAGCCCTCCAGCCAATTTATCTGCGCCTCGTCAATCTCACCACTAACGGTTGTCGATTCTCCACGCTTGAGGTTAGGCAGCTCGGCCAATGAGTCCAGCACAACAAAATCCACATCGGGAAGCTCCACTACCGACACCACACGACCAGCAACCCTGGTCTGCTTATGATGCTCCTCAAATACCTCAAAGAATGGCTCACGACGATCGTGGTTACCCATAGCCATAGTGATGTGTATGCCAGCCTCCAGCAAGGGACGGAACAGGCGGGCTGCATACTCATAATCCTCCTTCAGACCGTGATCCCACGCCACATCTCCCAGGATAATGAGGTTCTTGGGCAGGGGACGCATAGCGAGTATCTCGCGTGCCTGTTGCTCAAAGCAGATGGGGTTGTATGGGTAGTACTTGGGCTTACCCTGCTCGTTGAAATCACCGCAGATATGGATATCACCCATCAAGATAGTCTTTTGGTCATCGTGACTCGACGACTGCTCGCCTGAGATCGTAGTATCGACCTCAGCCATATCTCCCAATCGGCGCACCACTGAGGCCGAAGCCGAAGGAACGACTGCTCCACCCAAAGCCAGCAACATTGTGCTTAAAAACTCTTTTCTCTGCATACTCTTTATTTATAGTTGTTTCTCTTATTAGTATTGGCGTGAACCAAATATGGTCGAGCCGATACGCACCTCGGTAGTTCCATACTCCAAAGCAATGGGGTAGTCGTCAGACATTCCCATCGAAAGCATATCGAAACTCTCATCGAAATACGCGGCCAACTCCTGCTTGCACGCGGCCAGATGCTCGAAGTCACGACGCACCGTGGACTCGTCGTCGGTAAGTGTTGCCATACCCATCACACCTCTGATGCGGATATGTGGCAGAGCTTTGAAACCACCACCTCGGACAACCTGCAAAAGCTCATTCCACGCCCAACCCGACTTACTATCCTCGTCGGTTATGTGAATTTCCAACAAACAATCAATCACCCTATTACATTTATTAGCCTGACGCTCTACTTCAAGTGCCAGGCGCTCGCTATCGAGCGATTCGATAAGTGAGATGAAGGGCGCTATGTATTTCACCTTGTTGGTCTGCAGGTGACCGATCATCACCCACTCTATATCCTTGGGCAAAGCCTCATATTTCTGTTGTAACTCCTGCACACGGCTCTCGCCAAAAGCTCGCTGACCCGCTTCGTAGGCCTGCATAACGGCCTCGGCAGGGTGGAACTTCGACACCGCCAAAAGACGCACACCCGAGGGCAGCGACATGCGCAGACGCTCTATCTGATTTGCTATTGACATAACTACATACCTATTTTATTTGGTAAATATAATAAAAATTTCGCATTTTACGCCTAATTTCGTACCTTTGGCTTTTGGAAACAAATAACCAAAACATAATTACAATGAAAAAACTTTTCTCTACTCTTATGCTCGCCGTGGCGACGATCGCTACGCCCGCCCTGGCCTGCACAAACTTTATCATCACCCGCGGTGCTTCGACCGACGGTTCGGTGATGGTGACCTATGCGGCCGATTCGCACGCATTGTACGGTGCACTCTACAAGCACAACCCCGCAGCCAAGTACAACCCCATGCTCGCCGTATATGAGTGGGACTCAGGTAAGTATCTGGGCGACATCCCCGAGGCACAGAAGACCTACGGCACAGTGGGCAACATGAACGAGCACTCGGTAATCATCACCGAGACCACCTTTGGTGGCCGTTCGGAGTTGCGTAACCCCTCGGGCCTTATCGACTACGGCTCACTCATCTACATCACCTTGCAGCGTGCCACAACGGCTCGCGAGGCTATCGACATCATCGTTGATTTGGCCAACACCTACGGCTACTACTCTGGTGGCGAGAGCTTCTCAATTGCCGACGAGAACGAGGCTTGGATTATGGAGCTTATCGGTAAGGGTAAGGACAAGAAGGGTATCGTATGGGTAGCTCGTCGCGTGCCCGATGGTTACATCAGCGCACACGCCAACCAGGCTCGTATCACCACTTTCCCCTTGAACGATAAGGAGAACTGCCTCTATGCTGAGGATGTTATCTCGCTGGCTCGCGAGAAGGGTTATTTCTCTGGCAAGGACGAGGAGTTCTCATTCGCTGGCGCATATGCTCCGCTGGATTTCAGCGCATTGCGTGGTTGCGAGGCTCGCGTTTGGTCATTCTTCCGTATGTTCGCCGAGGGTATGGACAAGTATGAGGATTATGCTATGGGTTACAATCCCTACAATCCTATGCCTCTGTGGGTTAAGCCTACCAACAAGATCTCTCCCAAGCAGGTGTTCGACGCTATGCGCGACCACTACGAGGGTACCAAGATGGATATGACTACCGACATCGGTGCTGGTGGCCACGGCCTGCCTTACCGCTGGCGTCCTATGAACTTCGAGGTTGACGGCAAGACTTTCGTTAACGAGCGTGCTATCGCCACACAGCAGACTGCTTTCTGGCTCTGCGGTCAGGCTCGCAAGGATAAGGTGGGTATTTTGTGGTTCGGTATGGACGATGCAGCTACATCGTGCCTCACACCCATCTACTGTAACACAACTGAGGTTCCCGCTACAATGGCCGAGGGTAATGGTTCTATGCTCGACTACTCTGACTCATCGGCATTCTGGATCTTCAACCGCGTAACCAACTTCGCATATGTTCGCTACGACCTTATGTCGGCCGACATCCGCAAGGTGGTTGATTACTGGGAGAACGCTATGCTCAAGGAGGTTGAGACTATCGACAGCAAGATTGCTGGCCTTTCTGACAAGGCTCTCAAGAAGCAGGTTACAGAGTACAGCAACGCAACAGCACAGAAGCTCTTCGATGCGTGGACTCGTTTGGACAAGTATTTGCTTCTTAAATATATCGACGGTAATGTAAAGAGCGAGAACGCCGATGTATTAAGCTATGTTATCGAGGGTAAGACTTCACACGAGCACTTCCTCGACAATGGCAATGGCAAGAAGATTCCCGGTAAGATTCAACAGCCCGGCTACAGCGAGAAGTGGAAGCGTGCCGTAGCTGCCGACAACGGAGCAATTCTCTACGTACGCTAAACCATATACAAGGTTATGAAATACGATATTATAGTTATAGGTAGCGGACCGGGCGGCTATGTAGCCGCCATCCGTGCCTCGCAGCTAGGCAAGAAGGTTGCCATAGTCGAGAAGGCCGAGTTGGGCGGTGTATGCCTCAACTGGGGTTGCATACCCACAAAGGCACTGCTCAAGAGTGCACAGGTATATACCTACTGCAAGAATGCCGCATACTATGGTGTGGCCGTAGAGGGCGATGTTAAGCCCGACTTCGAGAAGATTGTTGCACGCTCACGCACCGTGGCCGACACTATGAGCAAGGGCGTAGCCTTTCTAATGAAGAAGAACAATATCGACATCCTCGCAGGCTGGGGTCGCCTCGTAGGTGAGGGTAAAGTGGAGGTTGACGGCACGGTATATGAGGCTGACGCTGTGATCCTTGCCACGGGAGCACGTCCCCGTCAGATGCCCTTTATGCCCGTCGATGGCGAGCATATCATCTCATCGAAGGAGGCTCTTACGCTGCCCCGTCTGCCACAGTCGATGATCGTTGTGGGCTCGGGTGCTATCGGTAGCGAGTTCGCCTGCCTGTATGCTTCGCTGGGCGTCAAGGTTACGGTTGTGGAGTATATGCCACAGATGATGCCTCTGGAAGACGAGGAGGTTGCCAAAGCGATGGAGCGTTCGTTCCGCAAGATGCGTGCTACGGTGCTGACCTCAACTACTGTTAAGGCAGTGCGTGTAGAGGATGGTATCTGCAATGTAGATATAGAGGGCAAAAAGGGCGCTGAGACCTTGCAGGCTGAGGTTGTACTCTCTGCAGTAGGCGTAAAGTCAAACATCGAGAATATCGGCTTGGAGGAGATGGGCATCGCCGTGGAGCGCGACAAGGTGGTCGTGAATGAACACTACCAGACATCGGCTCGTGGCATCTATGCCATCGGCGATATTATCGCTACGCCTGCCCTGGCACACGTTGCATCGGCCGAGGCTATCCACTGCGTGGAGCATATCTGTGGTCTGGAGCCCGACGCTGTCGATTACTCGACCATCCCGTCGTGTGTATTCACCACGCCCGAGATGGCATCGGTAGGTATGACCGAGCAGCAGGCTCGCGACATGGGTATTGAGTATAAGGTTGGTCGTTTCCCCTTCACCGCATCGGGTAAGGCTACGGCGGCAGCGGACCGTGACGGCTTCGTCAAGCTCATTTTCGACAACGAGGGCCGATTCATTGGTCCTCACCTTGTTGGTGCTACCGTTACGGAGATGCTGGGCGAGCCTACGCTGGCAAAGCGTCTGGGTGCTACGGCACACGCTATTGCCAAGACCATACACTCGCATCCCACAATGCACGAGGGCTTGATGGAGGCTGCCGAGGCCGCTATGGGTGCCGCAATTCACTTGTAATAAGAAAATACAAGCATAAAAAAACCCGTCTCGAAATGAGGCGGGTTTTCTTCTACTAGGAGGGTCAGATTATTTGAACCAAGAGGTGATGTTGTGACGAATCCAGAAGTAATAAGCGATAACGCCCACCCAGCTGGTACACCAAACGAGCACAGCGGTGATAATCTTACCGATGATACCGATAGGCTTCTTGAAGATGTCGAGCACGCACCAAATAGCGCAAACCAAACCTGCTAAATAAAGAATTGTTCCCATTTCTACAAATATTTAAGTTAAACATTAGTTTTTAGTATAAACACTCTCATCATACTGCACATCGCTCAGGAAAAGTCCCACGGCAGGAGCTCCTGCACTCGAGCGCGACAAATCACAACTATGCAGTATATCTATAAACTCCTCAATCGTATAACGACCTCGTCCCACATCGACTAACGTCCCCACAATGGCACGAATCATATTACGCAGAAAGCGGTCGGCACGAATCGTAAAAATAAGCAAATCTCTATCCTCTGCATCTCTTTGCCACTCTGCACACACGACACGGCATATATTGGTCTTATTGTTCGAGTTGAGCTTGGCAAACGATGTAAAATCATCCCACTCCACAAGCGCACGTGCTGCCTCATTCATTCGCTCGACATCAAGCGGCACGTAATACTGCCACGCCGAATAGCGACGGAAAGGGTTCTTGCGCTGTGAGAGATAGTATGTATACTCCCTCTCAACGGCATCGAAACGCGCGTGGGCATCGGCCCGCACCTCTCGCACACTCTGCACGGCAATATCCTGCGGCAGAACCAGATTCAATTTATAGACCAACTGCGCACAATCCCTTACCGCCTCAGAGTCAAAATGAGCCACATAGCGCGACGCATTAACGCCCGTATCGGTACGACCTGCACCCACAACCTCTACGGGCTCACGAAGTAGGGTAGAGAGAGCCTGCTCCAGAGCCTGCTGAACGGTGGGAGCATCGGGTTGTCGCTGCCAACCGCAATAGGCTGAGCCATCGTATGAGAGAGTAATAAAATATCGCATTATCGCTCGTATCGTTTATGTGTTGAAGATGTTACAACCGACTCATCACCAATAAAAATATTTGTCAAGTCGCCCTTACCGCCAGTCTCACCTACCTCAAGTACAATGTTCTCTTTCGCAGCGTTGTGTGTACCAAAACCGAGATTAAGGTTTCTTACGCTCGAATTAAACTTACCCTCAGCCTTGAAGCCTACGTGCTTTTGGCCACGATTCGAATACCAATAGGCGAAACAGTCGTTATACAGACTACGACGGTCCTTGGCAATGGTAAATCCTACGGCAAACTCGTCGCTGTAACAGAACTCATACCAGTTGTTTCCGGCCAAGTCCAGAAAGCCTGTACTTGTTTGATCGTAGCCATCCTTACCACCATAATACAAGGGATGTATATTTCTCAATGAGTTAGCCTGCGAGCGTAGCTCGACACCCGTATGAACGGCTGCTATACGCATATTTGTGAAAGTATTATCGTAGCCCTCAACCAGCAAACCAACCGAGGTAGAGGAGTTGTTACCAACAATATTAACACCCACAATATCACAGTCCGAGGAGTTGTTGTTGGCGCCCTTCTTAACGTGAATACCAACCTCAACATTCTTTATCGAAGTGTTACGGATAACTGTCTCGCGACCGCTATCAATCGACACACCCTTAGCTACACCGCCGCCATCAATAACACCGCCGTCAAGGTAGTAATTACTTCCCGGCGTAGCAATATTATTAGCCTCATCCTTACCACCCAGACGAATCATTGCCTCGTCGTGCGACCAGCCTTCGGCTGCACGGATAATAGCATAATTCGACAGTTGCAAGGCCACCGAAAGCGTAGGCTCGGCAGGAGTACATATAGGTTTTGAAATAAGGTACTCACCATCGGGGAAGTATATGGTTCTGTTTGAGTTATCGTTGATTATCTGCTGCAACGCATCACTCACATCCTCACCACACGAAGGGGTGATATAGTCCGATACTACGATATAACCTAAATCGTGCTTTGCACCACCGCACGAAACAAAACTCGCACAAATCAAAGCGTACACACAACCAAATAGGGCATAACAAACTCTCTTCATTGTAAAAAAATCAAGTTGGATTACACAAAGATAATATTTTTTTGACATTCATTGTAACGATAGCGAATTTTTATAATAAGCCTCGAGAATATATTTTGCCTTTGATGAATTATTATTATCTTTGCGAGTTAATAAATCGCGCCCGCGTGTGCGAGCGCATAACCTTAAAGAGAGAAGATTATGAAAGCAGCAATTATCGGCTACGGCAAAATGGGTCGCGAAATCGAGAAGATTCTCAAGGCTCGTGGTCACGAGGTAGCCCTGATTATAGACATCGACAACGCAGCCGACCTCAACGCTGAGAATTTAGCCAACATTGACGTGGCTATCGAGTTCACAACACCCTCGACAGCCTACAACAATATCCGCACCTGCTTAGAGTGTGGCGCAGCCGTAGTGAGTGGCACAACAGGCTGGACCGACCGCCTGAGCGAGTTGCAGACACTCTGTAAGGAGAAGGGTGGTGCTATGTTCTACGCATCGAACTACTCGCTTGGCGTGAATCTTATGTTCCGCCTGAACCGCGAGTTGGCACGTTTGATGAATCGTTTCTCGATGTACAATATTTCGATGAGCGAAACCCACCACACCGAGAAGAAGGATGCCCCCAGCGGCACGGCCGTAACCCTTGCCGAGGACATTCTTGCACGCGTGGAGCGCAAGAGTGGCTGGGTTAATGAGCCATCAACCGAGGACAACACCCTTATTCCCATTGAGTCTCTTCGCATAGGTATGACCCCGGGCGACCACTCCGTAACCTACACCTCGGAGGATGACGTGCTGGAGATTCGCCACTCGATTAAGAACCGTCGTACGCTGGCCGAGGGTGCTGTGGTGGCAGCCGAGTTCCTCTGCGGCAAGAGCGGCATCTACACAATGGAGGATCTGTTTTAAGCCTTGTTACAACGATTATCAACAATAAAACGATAAGAATGAATAAGATAAAAGCATTTTTTGCCAACCGCTGGGTTGGTTTTGCTCTGGCTACGCTACTCTACGTTTTGTGGTTTGTGGTGTGGACAGGTAATCTGTGGATGCTACTCGGTATTGCAGTTATCTACGACCTCTACATCACCAAATACCTTTACCGCTACATCGGTCGCAAGAACGAGGAGTGGTGCGAGAAAAGCGCAACCTATCGCAGTGTATACGAGTGGGTCAATGCCATTGTTTTTGCTACTGTTGTGGCTACGCTCATTCACATCTTTTTCTTCCAGATGTATGTAATCCCCTCATCGTCAATGGAGAAGACAATGCTTGTAGGTGATTATCTCTACGTGAGCAAGGTGACCTACGGCCCGCAGATGCCTAACACCCCGCTCTCATTCCCCTTCGTACACCATACGATGCCATTCTCTACAACCAAGAAGTCATTCTCGGAGGCTATCAAGTGGCCCTACAAGCGTCTTAAAGGTTTGCGTGACGTTCAGCGCGACGATGTGGTTGTATTTAACTTTCCTGCGGGCGACACCGTTTTGCTGGAGAATCAGGGCGTAACCTACTACGACGTACTACGCGAGTATCAGCGTGAATATGGCGTAGAGCAAGGTCGTCGCGAGTTGGAAGCCAACTACACGATCATCTCACGTCCTGTTGACAAGCGCGAGAACTATATCAAGCGTTGCGTAGCCATTGCCGGCGACACTATCCAGATTGTTAACACCGAACTCTTCGTTAACGGCAAGGCTCAGGCTTCAATCCCCGAGAAGCAATACACATACACCATTGAGACTTCATCACCCTTGTCGGCCTACGCCATTGAGCAGATGGGCATAACCGAAATCTCGGGCGGTGGCAACTTCTACTACTCACCCCTCACTGAACAGATGGTTGAGCAGTTCAAGGCGATGGGTAACGTAACAAAGATTGAGCGTTATGTAGTACAAGAGCAGTGCTTCCCCTACAGCGACGAGTATGCTTGGACGGCAGACAATATGGGACCGCTATGGATTCCCAAGGCGGGCGCTACCATTGAGCTCAATGCTCAGACCTGGCCTTTATATGAGCGAGTAATCGACGTATACGAGGATAACGACGTGGAGGTTCGCAATGGCCACTACTACATCAACGGTAAGCAGGTCACCTCATACACCTTCAAGATGGATTACTACTGGATGATGGGCGACAACCGCCATAACTCGGCCGACTCACGATACTGGGGCTTTGTGCCCGAGGATCACATCGTGGGTAAGGCATCGTTCATCTGGTTATCAATGGATCAAAATAAGAGTTTCCCTGCGAATATTCGCTGGAATCGCATTTTCACAAAAGTACGCTAAACATTTCACACCGTGGAGCAGCAAAAGGATAGCTACCTAACGATTGAAGGCAACGCCGAGGCCATCTTCAAGGAGCGTAGCAGCAAATTTCTGTGCTACGCCTACCACGTCGAGAGCGAGGAAGAGATAGCTGCTTGCCTGGAGCCTCTACGTAAGCGTTACTACGATGCCACACACCACTGTTATGCGTGGCGCTTGGGGCCTTACGGTGAGCGTTTCCGCGCCAACGACGATGGCGAGCCATCGAGCACGGCAGGTAAACCCATCTTAGGACAGTTGCTCTCGCGAGAAATTACCAACTGCCTCATTGTCGTAGTACGATACTTTGGTGGCACAAAGTTGGGTGTTCCGGGACTTATTGCGGCATACAAAGAGTCGGCGGCTGCGGTGCTCGACGTAGCTCAAGTGGTGGAGCGCACAGTTGATACCCGCATCAATGTGGAGTTCTCATATGTGGTTATGAACGACGTGATGCGTATCATCAAGGAGGAGCAACCTACCATCGAGGAGCAAATTTTCGACAACCTATGCACGATGCGCCTCTCGGTACGCAACAGCAAGGCTGACATTGTACTCGGCCGTCTGCGCAAAGTGGAGGGTGCCATAATCGAAGTTATAGAGTAGCAAGGCTAAACGAAGCAAGCAAAGGAGTATGTCAAACGACAAAACCATATACATCAAGGGTGCAAGAGTCCACAATCTGAAAAATGTGGAGCTCTCAATCCCACATAACACGCTCTGTGTAATCACAGGCCTTTCGGGCTCGGGCAAGTCGACACTTGCCTTCGACACTATCTTTGCCGAGGGACAGCGCCGTTATGTGGAGAGCCTCTCGGCATATGCTCGTCAGTTCTTGGGACGTATCAACAAACCCGACGTTGATCTTATTTCAGGCATTGCGCCAGTCATAGCCATCGAGCAGAAGGTAAATACTCGCAATCCTCGCTCTACGGTAGGTACTACCACCGAGATTTACGACTACCTTAAATTGCTCTTTGCCCGCGTGGGCCACACCTTTTCACCTATATCAGGCGTAGAGGTTCGTTGCTCGGGCGTAGATGATGTGGTAGCACACATCGTCGAGCAGGGTATGGACCAAAGAGTGGTAATCACCGCTCCGATGCTGCTCAAGCAGGATGAAGGTATAATTGAACGACTGCTGCAACTGCTTAGCGATGGTTTCACCCGCCTATGGGTTGGGGGCGAGGCTATACTCATTGAGGATTTTCTACCAACGATTACTGAGCAGACTTGCGCCGAAGATGTAGCCATTGTTATCGACCGTCTGCGTATGCAGGACGATGACGACACGATGCTGCGCCTACGCGATGCCGTAGCACGAGCTTACAGCTATGGTCGCGATGTGTGCAGTGTGATTATCAACGATCACCCATACGAGTTCTCGGCTCGCTTCGAGGCTGACGGCATTGAGTTTGAGCAACCCACCGAACATCTGTTCAGTTTCAACAATCCCATCGGCGCCTGCCCCGACTGCGAGGGTTACGGCAAGATGGTGGGTATCGATATCGATTTGGTCATCCCCGACAAGAGCAAGACCATCTACGAAGATGCCATCGTATGCTGGCGTGGCGCCACTATGCGCAAGTGGAAGGATCAGCTTATATCGTCGGCACACCTCTTCGGTTTTCCCATACACGAACCATACTATGCCCTTACTGAGGAGCAGAAGGAGCTGTTGTGGAGTGGCAATGAGCATTTCTATGGTCTCAATGCTTTCTTCGACTATATCGAGAGCGAGCGTCGCAAGATTCAATTCCGTGTGATGAAGGCTCGCTACACAGGTAAAACGACCTGCCACACCTGCGGCGGCAGCCGCCTTCGCAAGGAGGCTTTGTATGTAAAGGTTGGCGGTAAAAACATAGCACAGATAGTGCGTATGACGGTCGATGAGTTAATCTCATTCTTCTCGTCACTCTCGCTCGACGAACACGACACAAAGACTGCCGAGCGCATCCTTACCGAGATTCGTAACCGACTTGCATACCTGTCGGATGTAGGATTGGGTTATTTGACACTCGACCGCTTGTCGTCATCACTTTCGGGTGGCGAAAGCCAGCGCATAAACCTATCTACATCGCTAGGTAGCAACCTGGTAGGCTCACTCTACATACTTGATGAGCCGAGCATTGGTCTGCATCCGCGTGACACGCACCGCCTGATTAAGGTGCTAAAACAGCTGCGCGACATAGGAAATACGGTTATCGTCGTTGAACACGAAGAGGAGGTTATTCGTGCTGCCGACCACATTGTGGACGTTGGTCCGCGTGCAGGCGAGATGGGTGGCCAGATTATGTATAGCGGCTCACTCGACGGCCTCGCATCGACCGAGGAGAGTCTTACAGCCGACTATATTATGCACCGCCGACAGATTGACCGACCCGCAACACCCAGAGGTTGGAGCAACTCGATTCTCATTCGGGGTGCCCGCGAGAATAACCTCAATAATATAGATGTTCGCATACCACTCGGTGTGATGACCTGCATCACGGGTGTGAGTGGTAGCGGCAAGTCTTCGCTTGCAAAGGGTATTTTATATCCCGCGTTGCGTCGCCATATATCGGACACCGGGCAGAAACCGGGTGATCATGATGGTCTAGAGGGGGACATTGATATGTTGCGCTCAGTGGAGATGGTAGACCAAAATCCCATCGGCAAGTCATCTCGCTCAAATCCCGTAACCTACCTAAAGGCCTATGATGAGATTCGCAAACTTTACGCCGACCAACCTCAGGCCGTGCATACGGGCCTTACGGCGGCATCGTTCTCGTTCAACGTGGCGGGTGGCCGCTGCGAGGAGTGTCAGGGCGAGGGTGTGATCAAGGTGAGCATGCAGTTTATGGCCGATGTGGAGTTGGTATGCGATGCTTGCCACGGCAAACGTTTCAAGGATGAGGTATTAGAGATAAAATATCGTGACAAGAACATTTACGACATACTCGAGATGAGTGTTGATGACGCCATCACGTTCTTCTCCGAAGATAAGAACAACTCTACCTGCCGACGCATTGTCGAGCGTCTGCAACCATTACAGGATGTGGGACTGGGATATATACGCCTAGGACAATCATCGTCGACCCTATCGGGTGGCGAGAGCCAGCGAGTGAAGCTCGCATCGTTCCTCTCGAAGGACAACGACTCGAAGCAAATAATGTTCATCTTTGACGAACCGACCACAGGACTCCATTTCCACGATATCAACCGTCTGTTGCGTGCCTTCAACGCATTGATTGCCAACGGTCACAGCATAGTTATTGTGGAGCACAATATGGAGGTTATTAAGTGTGCCGACTGGGTTATCGACCTCGGACCCGAAGCAGGCAACGGGGGAGGAAACATTGTATTTGAGGGTACACCCGTAACCTTGGAACAGTGCGAGGCTAGCCACACGGGCCGATTCCTTAAGGAGCACAACAAGGCATAACCAAAAGCCAAAGAATTAAGAATGAAGGAGTTTGAAACATACATACTACCCAACGGAATAAAAGGCATACACCGCCGCACCAAATCAAGCATCACTCATTGTGCGCTTGTAGTCAATGCTGGCACACGCGATGAACGCAAAGGGGAGTATGGTCTTGCACACTTCGCCGAGCACGCCTTTTTCAAGGGCACGGCTCACCGCAAGGCCTACCAAGTTAATTGTCGCCTTGAGAATCGCGGAGGCGAGCTTAACGCCTACACCTGCAAGGAGGACACCACCATACACGCCACCACACTGCGTTCAGATTTTCAGAAGGCAGCCGAGATTATTGCAGATGTAGCTTTCAGCTCAACCTTTCCCGAGCACGAACTGCAACGTGAGCGTGAAGTAATCATCGACGAGATTAATACCTACAAGGATTCGCCCGTTGATATGATTTTCGACACGTTTGAAAATATGATTTTCGAAGGTTCGGAGTTGGGACACAACATATTGGGCACAAAGGCCTCGCTAGCACGCCAATCCTCGGAGAGCATCAAGCGCTTCATCACACGCACACACACCACCGACCAGATGGTATTCTCGTCAATAGGCAATATGCCGCTTAGTCGTGTGCAGAGCGTCGCCGAGCGTTATTTCGGCTCACAGAAGGCTACTACGCGTGAGTTCAGCCGTACCAAGCCACGGGATGTAAAGCCCTTCGAGCTTACAATAAACAAGCATACCCACCAGACACACTGCATCATAGGAGCACGTGCCTACGACATCAACGCTGAGCGCCGTTTACCCTTGGCACTGCTGGTAAATATATTGGGAGGCCCGTCGGCCAATTCACGTCTTAATATGGTGTTGCGCGAGAAGAATGGCCTATCATACAACACCGAGGCTATATACACACCATACAACGATAGCGGTATGGTAGCCATCTACTTCAGTTCTGACCACCACAATGCCGACCTCTGCCGCGAACTTATCGACCGCGAGTTACGCACACTTCGCACAACGCCTCTCACGGCTCGTCGCTTGGCGATGACCAAACGTCAGTTCCTGGCGCAGATGGCCATCTCAATGGAGAACAACGAGGGTTATATGCTTGGCGCAGGCAAGAGTTACCTTGTGCACGACGAGATAGACACCCTAGAGGAGGTATATCGCAAAGTATCGGCAGTTACAACAAATCAGATTATGGAGGTTGCCGAGGAGATTTTCTCTCGCACCTCGACACTTATTTACCAATAAACTATGGACTTACTCGAAAAATATATCCACGACAACTCCTCGCCCGAGGATGCCCTGCTTCACGAACTCGATCGTCAGACACACCTGCAGGTGATCAATCCCCGAATGATATCGGGACATATACAAGGAAAGCTGCTTGAACTGATGGTTAAGATGTACCGCCCTAAGTCGATTCTCGAGATTGGCACATTTACGGGTTACTCGGCTCTCTGCATGGCAGCAGGACTGGAGGAGGGTGCTACGATAGATACCTGCGAGGTGGACGATGAGTTACAACCCCTAGCGCAGTCCTTCTTCGACCGCTCGCAACACGGCCACAAGATAAATATGCACATCGGCTCGGCACTTGAGATTGCGCCGAAGTTGGGCAAGCAGTTCGATATGGTATTTATCGATGGCGACAAACGTGAGTATCCAGACTATTATCGTATGTTGATGGATGGCGGGTTAGTACATAGCGGCTCTATACTCCTAGCCGACAACATCCTATGGTACGGCAAGGTGGTGCAGCCCGTGGCCCACAACGACCGCCACACCGAGGCACTCATCGAGTTCAACCGTATGGTGGTCGAAGACGATAGGGTAGAGAGTGTTATCCTGCCACTGCGTGACGGAATAAACGTCATTCGCGTAAAGTAGTTTAGATATACTTATTTAATAATAGAGGGTGCCAAATTGACACCCTCTAACTTTTATACCTAATTTGAACTATACAAGGTTCAAATCCATCTTTATGCGAAGCATCTTTGCCTCCAACTCAGACTGTACATCGTCGAACTGCTCGACCGACGCAAGCTCAGCCTTCACACCGAAGTAGAACTTAATCTTGGGCTCGGTACCCGAAGGACGCACCGAAATAATTGTTCCATCGGCAGTAATCCACTGCAGCACATTGCTAGAATCCTGATCGATAGGAGTCACCACGCCACTACGCATATTAGTCTCCTCCAATGACTTATAGTCACGTACGATGAGTACCTCCGAGCCTGCCAGCTCCTTGGGAGGATTAGTGCGGTAGTTAACCATGATCTGCTGAATCTCCTCGGCACCCTCCTTGCCCTTGCGAACAAGCGACACGAGCGACTCACGGTAGAAGCCATACTTAACATAGAGCTGCTGCAACCACTCATAGAGTGTAAGACCCATAGTATCTTTTGCCCACGCTGCAGCCTCGGCCGCCAAAGCGCAAGCCGAAACAGCATCCTTATCGCGCACATAGTCGCCAGCAAGGTAGCCGAAGCTCTCCTCACCACCGCCGATATACTTAGCCGTAGCCTCGTTCTCGCGAATAATCTTGGCAATATACTTGAAGCCAGTGAGGCAGTCGTAACACTTAACACCGAAGTGAGCCGCTACGGCATTTGCCATCTGCGAGGTTACGATGGTCTTGATAACATATTGATTGCCATCCAACTCACCACGCTCAGCCCAGCGAGTAAGCTGATAGCTAAGAAGCAGAGCCAAAGTCTGGTTACCATTAAGCAAGACATAATCGCCCTTACCGGTACGCAGAGCTACACCAATACGGTCGGCATCGGGATCTGTAGCCAATACCAAGTCGGCACCCTCCTTACGACCAAGTTCCATAGCCTGAAGCATTGTCTTGCGCTCCTCGGGGTTAGGTGACTCAACCGTGGGGAAATTGCCATCAACAACTGCCTGCTCGGGCACTACAAATACGTTAGAGAAGCCAAAGGCCTTGAGCGCCATAGGCACCAAACGTACACCTGCACCATGAAGCGGCGTGTAGACAATCTTCATATCGTGGTACTTTGCCACGCTCTCGGGTGAGAGTTGAATATCGTTCTTAATGCGGTCGATGTAACGTGCATCGAAAGTCTCGTCGAGGATAGTGATATTTTCAGGGTTCTGACCAGTGAGCACCTGCGAGTTGCAAGTAATCTTTGCAACCTCCTCAATGATATTCTTATCGTGCGGAGGAGTAACCTGCGCTCCATCGCTCCAATAAGCCTTGTAGCCATTGTACTCCTTGGGGTTATGCGAAGCTGTAATCACCACGCCAGAGTGGAGCTTGAGCTCACGAATGGTGAAGCTAAGCTCGGGCACAGGACGCAAATCATCGAAGAGATACACCTTAAAACCGTTTGAGGCAAAGATATCGGCCACACGCTCGGCAAAAAGGCGCGAATTGTTGCGACTGTCGTGAGCTACGGCCACGCGCACCTGCTCACCCTCGAAAGTCTTCTTCAGGTAGTTCGCAAGGCCCTGAGTAGCAGTACCTACGGTGTAGATATTCATACGGTTGCTACCCACACCCATAATGCCACGCAAGCCGGCTGTACCGAACTCCATATCCTTGTAGAAACTCTCGGTGAGCTCCTTCAAATCGTTCTCCATCAGATATTTAACCTGCGCTTTTGTAGCATCATCATAATCGCCATCGAGCCACGACTGTGCTTTGGTCATTACAGTCTGTTCCAATTGGTTTGTCATTTTACTATAAGTTTTATCTATCGTTAATATTATCTTACACATCAATTTTCTGATACACAAATATACTGCTTTTTTTTCAATTATTCAATATCAGCGAGTTAAAAATGACGGTATAAAAAAGTGTTATTTTTCTATATATAAAAAAAGATAAAAAACAAGCGCAAAAGAGAATTATTTTAACAAAATTATTCACAACTTTGCAATGTCAAAGAAAAGCAATCAGCGACAAGAGTAAAAAATCCCGTCAGCCGCTTTTATATATACCAATATATGAGGGTGGTCGGGGCAAAACTCGCACCAAAGATAATGATTTTACCGAAAAACACGTAATTTTAGACGACAATAATGGCTAACTCTCATACATACAACGAAGTGTGGAAAACCTGTTTAAGCAGAATCAAGGAGCAAACCTCTCACGAAGAGTTTTCTCGTTGGTTCGAGCCTATACAGCCTGTAGCCTTTGATGGTACCAAACTTCGTGTGCGTGTACCTAATGTGAGTTATGCCAAACATATTGAGGAGAATTACCGCAAGATATTAACCCCCATTATCTTGCAATTATTTGGTAATCAGACCAAACTAGCTTATGTTGTGCCCAACGTCGAGGAGAAGACCACCATCTCGGCCAATGCCGATATGACCGCCATCTCACAACACGTGACGCAGACCAACACCCACAATCTGCCCAAGAATCCGTTTGCAATTCCTGGCATAAAGAGAGTTAAGTATCCCACACAGCTAAATGCAAAGTACACATTCTCGACGCACGTCGAGGGCGAGTGCAACCGTTTGGCTCGCTCGGCGGGTATGACCGTTGCCCTCTCTCCCGGATCTTCGCCTTTTAATCCTTTATATATATATGGAGCTTCAGGCTTGGGTAAGACCCATATCGTACAGGCCATAGGTCACGAAGTGTGCGAGCGTCATCCCGAGTTGCAGGTTCTGTATGTTTCAACCAATAAGTTCCAGGCTCAGTTCCTGACCGCTTACAAGAATGGCGAGATTAACGAGTTCATCAACTTCTACCAGATGATCGATGTGCTTATTATCGACGATATCCAGGAGCTTTCGGGTAACAAGGTGGCAACACAGAATGCTTTCTTTAACATCTTCAATCACCTGCAGTTGGCCGGCAAGCAGATTATCCTCACATCAGACAAGCCGCCCGTAGAGTTGCGCGACATCGAGCAGCGCCTGCTCACTCGCTTTAAGTGGGGCCTATCGGCAATGATTGACACACCCGACTACGAGACTAAGATCAAGATTATCCGCTCGAAATCGGAGAGTATGGGCATCAGCCTTCCCGAGGAGGTTATCACCTACCTTGCCGACAACATCTCTGCGAACATCCGCGAGATTGAGGGTGCATTGCTTTCGATTAAGGCCAACGTGTCGTATATGAATCGTCGTATGTCGACCTCATTGGCAAAGGATGTATTGAAGGCTTATGTGCACGTTTCGCAGAAGGAGATTTCGATTAACCAGATTACCGACATTGTCTGCAAGTACTTCAACATCGACGAGCAGAGTTTCAACTCTTCGAAGCGTACTCGTGAGGTTGCACAGGCACGACAGATTGCTATGTATCTAGCCAAGCAGCACACCAAACTACCTTTGGCGGCAATTGGTTCGGCTATCGGCGGGCGTAACCACGCCACCGTGCTACACTCGTGCAAAAATGTGCTCAACCTTATTGAGACTGACAAGGTTGTAAAGAGCCAGATTGAGGAGATTAGCAAACTCATTATGGCTGGGTAGTAATTCCACCCTCATCTTAAGGCAAACTTACTAACATACTAAAACTATAAAGCCTTATGAAAAAGACCATATTTATGCTGATGGCCATCGTTTGTGCCATTACCGCAGTTAACGCTCAACAGCAGCAGACCAAGAAGACCACAAGCATCTTGGAGATTTACGACGTTGAGAAGGGTACCCGCACCGTAGTCAAGGAGTTTGATGGTATGCACATCGAGGCTCCCAACTGGACAATGGATGGCAAGTGGTTGATCTTCAACAGTCGTGGTCGTCTCTACAAGATTTCTCCCGAGAATCCTACAGAGCCTATCCTTATCAACACCGAGTTCGCTGGCGCTTGCAACAACGACCACGTTCTCTCGTTCGATGGCAAGTCTATCGCCATCAGCCACGGCACTAAGGAGGATCGTCGCTCTCGCGTATATACACTCCCCATCGAGGGTGGCACACCCCGCCTTATCACGCCCCTTGCACCGAGCTATCTGCACGGCTGGAGCCCCGACGGCAAATGGTTGGCATATTGCGCATTCCGCGACAACAGCAAGATTCAGGACATCTATGTTATCCCGGCAGAGGGTGGCGAGGAGATTCGCCTTACAACAGCCGAGGGTTTGGATGATGGTCCCGAGTACTCACCCGATGGCAAGTATATCTGGTTCAACTCTGTACGCACAGGTCTGATGCAGGTATGGCGCATGAAGGCCGATGGTAGCGAGCAGACTCAGATGACCTTCGACGAGCAGAGCAATGCTTGGTTCCCCCACGTTTCTCCCGATGGCAAGCAGGTTGTTTACCTTATCTACCACAAGGGCGATTTGGAGCCTCACCAGCACGTAGCCAACAAGAACGTCGAGTTGCGTTTGATGTCAGCCGAGGGTGGCGAGTATAAGACCGTAGTGAAACTCTTTGGTGGTCAGGGTACAATCAATGTTAACTCGTGGGCACCCGATAGCAAGCGCTTCGCTTTTGTAAGCTACCGCGTTGAGTAAACACTCTTTATCTTTATATTATAAAAATACCGTTTGACAGTGTCAAGCGGTATTTTTTTTATATATTTGTGATATGGATCAGCCTAAGATAGAACGTATGCTGCGTCTGATGAAGATGCTTACGGCCAACACATCGTACTCCGTAGATGAGATGGCCGAGCGTCTTGGCATGTCGCGTCGCACCATATATCGCTATATCGACACCTTCCGCGAGGCTGGTTTTGTTATCAAGAAGAGCGGAAACTGCATCCGTCTGGATAAGGAGTCGCCACATTTCAAGGATATTTCGCAGCTGGTTCACTTCACCGAAGAGGAGGCTGTCATCTTAAAACGCGCCATCGAGAGTATAGACGACACCAATCTTCTGAAGCAGAACCTAAAGAGTAAGCTATATTCAATCTACGACAATAAAATTCTTGCCGACACCATCGTAAGAGGCAGCAATGCCGCCACTGTGCACGCCCTGATCGAAGCAATCGAGTGCCAGCAACAGGTAATCCTACACAACTATCGTTCATCGCACGGAGGTGTGGTACGCGACCGTAGGGTAGAGCCCTTTGCCTTTACGACAAACTATGTGCAGGTGTGGTGCTTCGACACCGAGAGTCAATCGTGCAAGTTATTCAAGCTCTCGCGCATACACTCAGTCGAGGTGCTCGATACCGAGTGGCAACACAAGCAGTTGCATCAAAAAGATTTTATCGACATCTTCCGTATGAACGGCAAGGAGCTCCACCGTGTGCGTCTACACCTGGGTATTCTCTCGCGCAACCTACTCCTCGAGGAGTATCCGCTTGCCGAGAAGTATATCTCACCGCTTGATAACGGAGGTTGGCTACTCGACACCGAGGTAGCATCGTACGCCGGCGTGGCCCGTTTTGTGGTTGGACTTATGGATGATATTCAGATTATCGACACCCCTGAATTGGAGCAATATATTGCCAATTATATAGAAAAATTCTGGCCGCAAGCCATCAAAAAGTAAAATAATTGCACATTTTTTCGAAATAAGTTGCGCTGTGTCATAACTTGACACGGCATCTTTGTTATTTTGTATCGTAAAACCTAAACAACGATGCTTATGCTATTCTTTATTTTATGTGTAATAGGTATTTCAGCCGAGGTGCTATCGATGCTCTTTGGCGGGAAGTAAAAGAAAAAAACTATGTTTTTGATTCTTGTCATCATAGCAATGTGTGCTAACATTCTCCTCTACATAATAGGAGGAGACAACAAATGGTAAATCAACAACTTAAAAACTTTATAACTATGGGAATCGCTTATCAAATCAGATGCCGCCGCTGCGGTGCGGAGTTCAATTACAGTCAGGACATGTCGATGGGTATGTTGCCACGCTGCGTAGGATGCGAGAGCTACGTCGAAACCGAGTCTCCAATCCGTTGTCCATCGTGTATGCATCGACTCAACACCACGCAGGATGATTTCAATGCTCAGGTGCAGACCATAATGATGTGGGACTAACGACAAACAAAGGTATCGACATATCTTCGCTAAAAGGACTGTAGCATCGATACCGTTAAATGTACTTAATTGCATAACAGGTGCAGGCACGAAATGGGGAGTATAAAATTATTGTCACCAACGTAAAAAAAAGAGCCCCCAACTACATTTTTCGGAAACAAATGACTACAAATCGCAAAAAAATTCATAACTTTGAGTTATTATACCCGCAAAATTTACACACGATGGCAAATTTATCAGTAGGGGATATGGCCCCCAACTTCGAAGGCAAAACACAAGACGGTTCAACACTATCGCTCGATATGCTGAAGGGCTCACGCACGGTGTTGTACTTCTACCCGAAGGATAACACATCGGGCTGCACGCTGGAGGCCAAGAGTCTACGAGATGGCAAGGAGAATCTCGCTGCAATAGGTTATCGCATCGTGGGAGTAAGTCCCGACAGCGAGCGTTCACACCTGAATTTCTGCCTTAAGCACGACTTGAACTTCACGCTCATTGCCGACACCGACCGCTCGATTTGCGAAGCATTTGGCGTATGGGTCGAGAAATCGATGTACGGGCGAAAGTATATGGGAGTAGCCCGCAAGACATTCCTTTTAGACGAAGATGGTCGCATAACGCACATCTTCGACAAAGTAAAGACGGCTGATCACTATCAGCAAATTATTAACGAGTTAAATAAAAAGTAAAAATATGGCAACTGAAAAAACACAAGTTAACGCCGACAAGCTCAAGGTTTTGAGCGCGGTGATGGATAAGATAGAGAA
>JAZQSN010000046.1:0-10422 GCA_045630065.1 Alistipes sp. | reverse complement strand
TAGTCCATCGTCTCGGACTCCTTGATAAGGGGATAGACAACGTACACCTGTCGTCCCTGAGCAATCTGCTCACGTAGAAATCCCCATAGCTTGAGGCGTGCCGCATCGGTGTAGTGGAAGGTGCGTATGGGTTGGCGGCCTGGGGGTAGCTGGTCGATGACCGAGACATCCAAATCGCCATATAGAGTCATTGCCAATGTGCGGGGGATGGGTGTGGCCGTCATTACGAGTATATGAGGTGGCTGCTGGTTCTTGGTCCAAAGTCTAGCACGCTGCTCCACGCCGAAGCGGTGCTGCTCGTCGATGACCACGTAGCCAAGGTTGGCAAACTGCACCTTGTCCTCGATCAGGGCGTGTGTGCCGATAAGAATATCCACCTCGCCCGAGGCAATGCCCTCGAGGGCGTAGCGACGCTCGGCGGCCTTCGATGAGCCGGTGAGGATGGCTACTTTGAGATTCATACCCTCGGTCATGCGCGATATGGTGGCAAAGTGCTGGCGTGCAAGGATTTCGGTCGGTGCCATCATACAGGCCTGGAAGCCGTTGTCGATAGCAAGGAGCATCGACATCAGTGCCACTATAGTCTTGCCGCTACCCACGTCGCCCTGCAAGAGACGATTCATCTGGTAGCCCGTTATGGTGTCTTGGCGAATCTCTTTGATTACTCGTTTCTGTGCCTCGGTAAGTGAGAATACTAGTCGGTTGTTGAAAAAGTCGTTGAACAAATCTCCCACCTTCGGGAATAGGAATCCGTTGCGACGCGAGAGGCGATCGCTACGCAGTGTCTGCACCGATAGCTGTACGCCCAGCAGCTCGTCAAACTTAAGCCTACGCTCGGCAGCCTTCAACTGCTCGGCCGACTGCGGGAAGTGAATGTCGTGCAGAGCCTGCCTAAGGGGTATGAGTGAGTAGTGGTCGAGTAGCCACTGGGGCAGAATCTCCTCGATGTTGTTGCGAGCAGTCTCCCAGGCGTTGCTGATAATCTTGAAGAATCCTTTGGTGCCGAGCGACGAGGCTATCTTCTCGGTTGAGGAGTATATACCCTGCAAGGCGCATCGCTCCTTGCGTGAGGCAAACTGCTCGACAAGTTCCAACTCGGGATGGGCAAACTGTACCTCGCCTCGATAGAACGACGGGCGGCCGAAGATGATATACTCGCGACCCACCTCTATGCTCTTTTCGACCCACTTAATGCCTCTAAACCAAGTGAGTTCGACCGAGCCTGACGCATCGGAGGCAAAGGCCGAGAAACGCTGCTTGCGCCCTGTGCCCGAATAGGCTACGCCTGTGATGCGGGCACGCACCTGCACAAGCGAGGAGTCCATATTGGAGTTTATCTCGGCTATGGGGTATATCTTGGTGCGGTCGACATAGCGGAATGGGTAGTAGCGCAGCAGGTCGCCGATGGTTATAATGCCCAACTCCTTCTCCAGAAGTTTTGCCCTCGCCTCGCCAACGCCAGCAACATATTTCACGCTATTATCGAGCCAATTTGCCATAATACAAAGATATGAATAATTTGTTAAAAATTGTACAGTTGGAAATGTTTCGTTAATTTTGTATTTGGGGATTATATCGTACGCCCCATAAAGTAATAATAGTGTAGGGGTGTAGTACGCCCCATTTGAAAGAGATATGGCTCGAGGAAATCAAAACAGTGCCTACAAGGAGCGCAACCTGGAATTTTTGGAGGAGTATGCCTCACGCGACGACGTGAAGGTGTTGTTCAATGGTGTGATGTATCGCGAAATCACTAAAGGCAAGGGCGACAAGCCCACGCCCAAGGCTATGATTACGGTGCATTATACAGGAAAACTCATCAACGGCAAGGTCTTCGACTCCACGCAGCAGGGGCGTCCTGCCACGTTCAAGTTAAACCAGCTTATCGACGGCTGGCGTACCGCCCTGCGCGAGATGCCCGTAGGGTCGCGCTGGGAGATTGTTATCCCATTCAATCTTGGCTATGGCGCCAAGGGTGCGGGTGTGATAAAGCCATTTTCGACTCTGATTTTTGATGTGAGGTTGCTTTCGATAGGGTAGGCGATAGCTTGTGAGTAGCATACTTCACTATATTGTCGGGAAAATTCGCCATCTTGCAACGAGAAAATCTATACCTAAGGATAATCCTTGCGGTAAAAGCACTTTTTTGCTAAAAAAAGAGTTATATTTGTGCAGAGAAAACCTAATTCAATTATGGAATCAATACTTAAGAACCGCCCCGCATTGGAGCGTGAGATAAATCAGATTGCCGAGGTCGCCGGCTACTTGTGGCAGAAGGGATGGGCCGAGCGCAATGGCGGTAACATTACGGTAAACATTACCGAGTTTGTCGATGACGAAATGCGTGCCATGCCCGCAATCAGCGAGCCTGTGGCCATTGGCGTTACGTTGCCCAGTCTCAGTGGTTGCTACTTCTACTGTAAGGGTACGCAGAAGCGTATGCGCGATTTAGCACGTTGTCCGATGAACAATGGCTCGATAATCCGTATCACCGACGACTGTGCCCACTACGAGATTGTGGCCGATGAGGCCGTAAAGCCTACATCTGAGCTTCCTGCCCACCTCAGCGTGCATAACTATCTCCTGGCGAAGGGTTCGCCCTACCGTGCGTCGCTACATACGCATCCCATCGAGTTGGTTGCTATGTCGCACAACAACACCTTCCTCGAGAAGGATGTGGCTACACGTCTGTTGTGGAGTATGATTCCCGAGACCAAGGCCTTCTGTCCTCGCGGTTTGGGTATTATCCCCTATATGTTGCCCGGCTCGGTGGCGCTGGCCGATGCTACTCTGAAGGAGCTCGACGACTACGATGTGGTGATGTGGGAAAAGCACGGCGTATTTGCTGTTGATACCGACATTATGGCGGCATTCGATCAGGTTGATGTGTTGAACAAGTCGGCACAGATTTATATTTCAGCCAAGTCGATGGGCTTTACACCCGACGGTATGAGCGATGAGCAGATGGCCGAGATGACGCGTGCATTTAATCTGCCCAAATAATTTGAATATAAATTTGCCCGGAGCATAAATAATATAATAACGAGGGGACTCGTTGTGTGAATTTTAATAAATAAGACTATCTGACCTAATGGTCGGGTAGTCTTATTTTGTTGTATAAGTATAGTAGCGTGGAATGTTTGTTGCTGGGTTGTTTGCAGAGAATAAAAAACCCCAAGCCTAACAAGGCTTGGGGGCGAAATACTTACTAACCATCCCGCAATGAATGGGAAACCATCCACTTATCGGTGTTTTGAGCGTTGCCGATTCGGATGCGGGCCTCCGATAAAAAAAATGATTTACAAGGATCAGTAAAACGTTTTCAGTTTGAAATCGATTTAATGGGCAGTTGTGTAAAAAATGAAAAATTAGGTTGTTTTTCGATTTCTATTTTAAAAACTATTGGCAGTTGGTTAACTTGTTTTCGTAAATGCAAAAGTATGCAAAAAAAATTAAAAGAGCAAATTTATTTTCAAACAATTTATGTGAACAAAGGGTAAAAATAGTTTTGGAGGCTGATATATCGCTATTTTTGGTCTATTTATGAAAAGTGGAGAAATGTATCTTTTTTGACGTATAACACTAATTTACGGCATTGGGGTATTGTTAAATTTGTGAGTTGTAGCTTAATATCGCGAATTGCGTTTTAAAATATATATTTTCGCAACGAAAGAGTGTGCTAAAACTCTACTTTTTGCAGAAATATAGCATAATTTAACCTCTTTAGGTGTTAAATATTGCTACTTTATAGACTTTTCGCCTAGTTGTGCCGCGAGTGCGATGGTGGGAGTTGGAATGAAAGAAAAAATAAATTTGGCGCTAAGAATGTTTTTATATTCGAAAAAAAATAGTACTTTTACCCTCGACCTTTGCACGGTATGCGTGCGAGTCGAAAAGAGTAACCTAAAAACGATAGATTTATGAAAAAGATGAAGCTTGTTATCGGTTTGCTGTTGAGCGTGGTTGCCCTGTGCGTTGCGCTCTACAGTATAATGAATCGACCACCAGCTGCTGACCTGACACTCGATGCTCAGGTTTTGCAGATTCTCAACGATGGTGGTTGTGCGAGTTGTCACTCGGCATCGGCCGAGATGCCATTCTATGCTCAGTTCCCCGTGGTTGGTAATGTTGTGAAGCAAGATATTGAGCAGGGTTATCGTGCCTTCGATGTTGAGCCTCTGATGGCTGCATTGGCAGGCGTAGGTAAGCCTTCTGCTGTGGATATTTCGAAGGTTGAGAAGGTGGCACTCGATAAGAGTATGCCCGTTGCGAAGTATTATCTCGTACATTGGGGTAGCCAGATGACCTCAGCCAAGCGCGACATCGTTCTCGAGTGGGCAGCAAGTCTTCGCGAGCAGATTTATGCCGATGGAGTGTCGGGTAGTGAGCCTGTGCGTCCCATCGTGCAGAGTGTGTCGGTCGATGAACGTAAAGCAGCGCTGGGTCGTCTGCTCTATCACGACGTGCGTCTTTCTGTCGATAATACCGTCTCTTGTGCTTCGTGCCACGATCTGGCTACGGCAGGTGTCGACAATAAGCAGTATTCTGAGGGTGTTGCAGGTCAGAAGGGTGGCGTAAATGCGCCTACTACCTATAACGCTGTCTATAACTTTGTGCAGTTCTGGGATGGTCGTGCTGCAACGTTGGCCGATCAGGCTGCAGGTCCTCCGCTCAACCCCGTGGAGATGGCTTCTTCATCGTTCGATGAGATTATAGCAAAGCTCGCTGCCGATAAGGATCTTACCCGCCAGTTTGAAGAGGCGTATCCCGATGGCTGGTCGCAGGCCAATATAACCAATGCAATCGAGGAGTTCGAGCGCACGCTCATTACTCCTAACTCGCCGTTCGATAAGTATCTATTGGGCGATGAGAATGCAATCTCGGCTTCGGCAAAGAGGGGCTATGAGCTCTTTAAGGAGTATGGTTGTGCCACTTGTCATACGGGTGTAAATCTGGGTGGAGAGTCTTACGAGCTTATGGGATTGCGCCGTCACTACTTTGCTGAACGAGGTTTGTCGCTTACCGAGGAGGATAACGGTCGCTATAAGCAGACTCAAGAGGAGCGTGACCGCCACCGTTTCAAGGTTCCCGGCTTGCGCAACGTCGAACTCACTTGGCCATACTACCACGATGGTACTCGCACTACGCTCGATGAGGCTGTGCGTGATATGGCTATCTATCAGTGCGATGTGGAGCCCTCGCAGAGCGACGTCAGCGATATGGTTGACTTCCTGAGTTCGCTTACAGGAGAGTATCAGGGCAAGGTTTTGACAAATGTCAATACCCGATAGAAAATCCCAAAAAGATATACGAGGAGGTTGTCCGAAATTTGTGTCGGGCAACCTCTTTTGTTGTGAATGAGCTCGTGAGTCGGGCTGTGATGGGCGCAGAGGTGTAAAATATCGACTTCTTGCGCTATTTTTTCGCCAAAAACGTAGTATTTCTAAAGATTTTTGATGATATTTGCATATCATTATCTTATAGTGAAGATGCGTAAATTTGATTATATAATCGTCGGCAGCGGACTTGCTGGATTATACGCCGCCTATAAGGCTTCGGCCCACGGCCGTGTGGCGATAATCACCAAGTCGTTCCTGCGAGAGAGCAATTCGTTCAATGCGCAGGGCGGCATTGCTGCTGTAACATCGTGTGACGATAATCCCGAGATACATAAATCCGACACCCTGATTGCTGGCCGTGGCCTTTGCGAGGACCGTTCGGTGGAGATTCTCGTAAACGAGGGTCCCGACCGCATTGCCGAGATTATTGCGGCAGGCATGGAGTTCGACACCGAGAACGGAGCCCTGGCTCTGGGCCTGGAGGGTGGCCACCACAAGCGCCGTATCCTCCACGCGGGAGGCGATGCCACGGGTCGTTGGATTACCGAGTTTGCAATTAAGAAGGTTTTGGAGCGCGACAACGTCGAGATTTTCGAGAACACCCTTCTGCTCGACCTGCTCACAGCCGATGGCGAGTGCTACGGCGTGCGCTGCTGGAGCGACAATGAGGAGTTGCTTGGCGAGGGCAAGGCTGGTGGTGAGGTGCTGCTCTTTGCTAACCACGTGTTCCTTACTTCGGGCGGTGCGTCGGCTGTATATGCCCGCACAACCAATCCCCAGACAACCATCGGCGATGGTTTGGCCATAGCCTACAAGGCGGGTTGCCGTATTCTCGATATGGAGTTTATCCAGTTCCACCCCTCGGGACTCTACCTGAAAGATTCACAGCGAGCATTCCTTATCAGCGAGGCGGTGCGTGGCGAACGTGCCCACCTGCTCGATAAGAATGGCAAGCGTTTTATGGTGCCCGTGCACGAGTTGGCCGAGCTGGCTCCGCGTGACATTGTGGCACGTTCGATATTCAAGCAGATGCAGAAGGATGGTACTCCCTATGTTACCCTCTCGCTCAAGCATCTTGACAAGGAGATGATTCTCCAGCGCTTTCCCGGCATCTATGCCCAGTGCAAGGAGTTTGGCTACGACCTCACGCAGGAGATTCCCGTGGCGCCGGCGGCTCACTACTCGGTGGGTGGCGTTATGTCGAACAACGAGGGCCGCACCGACGTTAAGCGCCTCTACGTTTGTGGCGAGGTGGCTGCGACGGGTATTATGGGTGCTAACCGCTTGGCTTCTAACTCGCTGATTGAGTGTCTGGTGTTCGCTTCGCGTGCTGTCGAGGACTCTGTCAAGGTGGGCGAGGTGAAGCAGTGGCCCGAGTTTGGTCACGAGTACACCAAAGAGGAGGCCAACGCACAGATTTATGCAACGCTCAAGGAGCAGGTATCGGAGATAATGAACACCTACGCAGGTATCATCCGCAGCGAGGAGGGCCTCAAGGAGGGCCTTCGACGTGTGGAGGAGCTCTCGCAGATAATTAAAAAACGTCAGGCCGAGCGCACTTCGACCGACAGAGAATACTATCTCGAGGCTTCGCGCCGTTTGTTATGTGTGGCACGACTGATCATGTCGCCCGCACTGCTTCGCCAGGAGAGCCGTGGCGGTCACTACCGCGAGGACTTCCCCTGTGCCGACGAGGCATACGCTCTGCACTCGGTGCAGCGCAAGGGGTGTGAGATTACTACCGCACCAGTAAATAGTAACTTTTTTAACTTTTAGCAAGATATGCAGTACGAGAATTTGATTAACAAACTCCTCGATTTGGGTATTGAGGAGGATATCAACACAGGCGATATTACTACCGAATCGATTATCCCCGCAACGATGAATGCCGTGGCAACGATGACCGCAAAGCAGGCGGGCGTTATCTCTGGCTTGGATATCGTGCGAATGGTCTATGAGCGCTTCCAGCAGGATGTGGTCTTCACTCCCTACTGCAAGGATGGCGACTCGGTGGAGAAGGGCGATGTAATCCTCAAGGTGGAGGCTTCGTATCCTACGCTGTTGCGTGGCGAGCGTCTCTCGCTTAACCTCTTCCAGCGTATGTGCGGTATTGCTACCGAGACTGCAAAGTATGTAAAGGAGCTCGATGCAACACACACCGAGTTGCTCGACACCCGCAAGACCGCTCCCGGCCTGCGTGTGCTGGATAAGTTGGCCGTAAAGCACGGCGGTGGTACTAACCACCGTATGGGCTTATACGATATGGCGATGATTAAGGATAACCACATCAAGATGGCCGGTGGCATCAGCAAGGCTGTTGAGCAGGTACGTGCCCGCATCGCTCCCGAGATTAAGATTGAGGTGGAGACAACAAACCTCGACGAGGTTCGTGAGGCTATCGCAGCAGGTGCCGACATCATTATGCTCGATAATATGAACAACGAGACTATGACCGAGGCTGTTGCAATCATCAAGGCTGCCAACCCCGCAATCAAGACCGAGGCGTCGGGTAATATGAACATCCCCCGCCTGAAGGAGGTTGCCGCTACGGGTGTTGACTACATCAGCGTGGGTGCACTCACTCACACCGTGAAGGCTATGGATATCAGCATGAATATCCAGGTTGACTAACTTTGAAAACATTTTTCGTCTATGACAAATAGTTCTCTTACGCAGCGAATTGAGGAGCTCAAGCGCGAGAAGGGCGCAGTCATCTTGGCTCACTACTACACCTCGCCCGAGGTGCAGGCCGTGGCCAATTTTCTGGGTGACTCGTTGGCCCTGTCGGTCAAGGCACGCGACATCGACGCTCCGATTATCCTCTTTGCAGGCGTAAACTTTATGGCCGAGACCGCCAAGGTTCTCTCGCCCGACAAGAAGGTGTTGCTGCCCGTCCCTGAGGCTGGTTGCTCGCTTGCAGAGTCGTGTAAGGCTGAGGATTTTGCCGCGTTCAAGGCGCAGTATCCCAACCATAAGGTTGTCTCGTATGTCAATACGTCGGTAGGCGTCAAGGCTCTCACCGATATATGCTGTACCTCGACCAATGCGTTGCAGGTGGTTGAGAGTATTCCGCGCGAGCAGCCCATCATCTTTGCTCCCGACCGCAACCTGGGCTCTTATATCCAGAAACTTACAGGCCGCGATAATATGGTGCTGTGGGATGGTGCTTGCACCGTGCACGAGGAGTTTTCGCTCGAGAAGATTCTCGAACTGAAGCAGGAGCACCCCGAGGCGAAGATTGTTGTTCATCCTGAGTGTCGTGCCTATATCGTACAGGTGGCTGATTATGTGGGCTCAACGGCTGGCATTTTGGAGTATTGCGGTAAGAGCGAGGCCTCTGAGTTTATTGTTGTTACCGAGGCGGGTATCTTGGTTGAGATGCAAAAACGTTATCCCGAGAAGACATTTATCCCAGCACCGCCGATGGATTCTACCTGTGGATGCAACGAGTGCCACTATATGAAGATGGTTACGCTGGAGAATATCCTCGCCTGTCTTGAGGCTGAGTCACCCGAGGTGGTGCTCGATGAAGAGGTTCGTCGCGCAGCTGAGCGTTCGATAGTTAATATGGTGGCGATAAAATAACATTTACGATGATTACAATTACTGATGATATTAAATACATCGGTGTGGATGATACCGATTTGGACCTCTTTGAGAGCCAATATATTATCCCCAATGGTGTATCCTACAACTCATACTTGATTCTCGACGACAAGGTTGCCGTGATGGATTCGGTCGATAGTCGTAAGCAGGAGGAGTGGTTTACGCTTCTTGCTGAGGCGCTCGATGGTCGCACGCCCGATTATCTTGTTGTGCAGCATATGGAGCCCGACCACGCTGGTAGCGTAGCGGCCTTTGTTGCTCGTTACCCCGAGGCGAAGATCGTAGCTTCTACACGAGCGGTGCAGATGTTGCCTCAATTCTTCGAGGACGTAGATTTCTCTAATTCGACTATAGAGGTCAAGGAGGGCGACACGCTCTCGCTCGGTAAGCATACCTTGCAGTTCTTTATGGCGCCTATGGTGCATTGGCCCGAGGTGATGGTTACCTACGATGAGCAGGCGAAGGTACTCTTCTCGGCCGATGGCTTTGGTAAATTCGGTGCCTTGTCTGCCGATGAGGAGTGGGCTTGCGAGGCTCGCCGCTACTATTTCAACATCTGCGGAAAGTATGGAGTTCAGGTGCAGGCTTTGCTGAAGAAAGCCTCTACGCTTGATATCGTGTGCATTTGTCCTCTGCACGGTCCCATTCTGAAGGAGAATTTGAGCTACTATATCGGCTTGTACGATACATGGAGTCGTTACGATGTCGAGACCGAGGGTATCTTTATTGCCTACGCATCTATTCACGGAGGCACTGCCGCTGCGGCACATAAGTTGGCCGAGATTTTACGTGCAAAGGGTGCGCCTAAGGTCTCTGTTGCTGATCTCAGTCGCGACGATATGGCCGAGGCTGTCGAGGATGCTTTCCGTATGGATCGTCTGGTCGTTGCCGCTGCGTCGTATGATGGTGGTGTGTTCCCGCCTATGCACGATTTCCTGCACCACTTGCAGATTAAGTCGTACCAGAGGCGTAAGGTCGGCATCGTGGAGAATGGTTCGTGGGCACCTTGTGCCGCTCGCGTGATGCGTTCGATGCTGGAGACAATGAAGGATGTGGAGATTGTTGAGCCTGTGGTAACGATTCGCTCTCGCATGAAGCAGGCCGATATTCCCGCACTGGAGGCTTTGGCTGACGCTTTGCTTTGATAAATTTTTACATTTAGATGGCTTGTGGAGCTCCCGTCTGTGAATATCTTCTATGCTACGTAGCTCAGAAGGAGCGGGCCGAAAATTCAAAATAGACTGTCGAGATCTAATCTCGGCAGTTTTTTTATTACTTCATTTTTGCCCCATTGCGTGGATTTTGCATTGCCGCACCCAAACTTTGTCTGGGTATTTGAGGAAATTCTTTGTCGTAGGTGCGCCGATGCAATTTTAGCAAGAGTGAGGGTGTGGTTAATATACCTATATTTATAATATACAGCTATGTTGTTGTAGCGAGGTATTGTCTAATGTTAAGTAAACGTTAATTAATAAAA
>JAZQSN010000045.1:0-6279 GCA_045630065.1 Alistipes sp. | reverse complement strand
AATTATATCACTATGAAGAAGTACTTACTTTCAGCATTTGCCATCGTGGCCCTGCTATGCGTGGCTTGTGGTGGCGGTGGCGACGACGCCCCTACTACCGTGCCCGTGTCGGGCATTAAGCTCGATAAGAGCGCATTAAGTATTGAGATTGGCGAGAAGGCTACCGTGACGGCTACCATTGCGCCCTCGGACGCAACAAATAAGTCGATTACGTGGAGCACCGCAAACCAGACCATCGCAACCGTTAACAATGGCGTTGTGATGGGTGTTGCCACAGGCGAGACAACCATTACGGCCAAGACCAACGATGGTGGATTTACTGCAACTATTACTGTAAAGGTAACACTTCCCCCCGTTAAGGTTAGCGCAATTAAGATTGGTCCTGAAAATGCAACAATCGAACTGGGCGAAACCAAGCAATTTGCCGTAGCAATCAGTCCAGCAGATGCCAAAAATAAAGAGGTTGAATGGAGCAGTAGCGACACAGCCGTTGCAACCATTGATGCTAACGGCTTGGTTACGGGTGTTGGCAAGGGTACTGCAACCATTACCGCCACTGCAAAAGATGGTAGCGGAGTAAAGGGCTCAACAACTGTTACCGTTATGGGTCCTATACCCACAAGCATCACATTTGATGGCACAGCACCCTATGAGTTTTATTATTGGCAGGGAAAGGTCATCGACTTCAAGAACGATTTGAAGATGAAGGTCGAGCCCGCAGATGCCGATTTGGATTGGATAGATTGGGGTATTTCTATCCAAAGTGCGAGAGACGATGTAAGCGGCGAAGAGGTAAAGTATGAGGTAAAAGATAATAATGTAACTCTGTCGTATGCTCACTCAACCAATTGGGTTGCAAAAGAAACTGTTGAGATTACTGCCACTGTTAATGGTAATACACTTGCTTGGGCATCTATTAACTTTATAAATCGTGGTGTATTATTTTACTCAGCCACCAATTCTTATTTTTATGACCTCGCAATGCAAGGGAATAGGATGAATTGGGAAAAAGCGAGTCCGACCAAACTAAAATTCATTTGCTATAATAAAGTAGTAGGAACTGGAAGTAATCCTTCTTATGATAACTATAAAATTCCCTCATCGGAATATACCCTTACGTCGAGCGATACGAGCAAGATTAAGGTGACGCGAAACGATGACGGTGAGTCGTGGATGATTGAGCGTCTGAACACCACCGACCTTGTGGCAGTAACCCTCACTTATACTTGCGGAAGACACACACAGACCTACACAATCAATCTGATTCCGTAGGCGCCGTGAGACTTATTCCTTAAGTTAATCTACGAATACGCATCATATGCGCAACCACTACAGACCGCAAACTTCGGGTTTGCGGTCTGTTTATTTTATGCCAATTTGCAAATTCACGTAAATATGCTTACATTTGTGTGACTATGTTCCTACGCTAAACCGTATGAGCGCTATAGACAGCATATTAAACCCTATTCGATACATCTTCAGCGATGATTTCACACTGCGAGTGGCGCAATGGCGACTCGCTTTGCTCTCGCGCATACCTATGGGGTTAGCACTTATGCGCAAGCGTAATACAATCCCCACAAGCCACCTTTCACTCGAGGTCTTCGGCATGAAGTTCCCTTCGCGTATAGGCTTGGGTGCAGGCTACGACCGCAATGGCGAGTTTGTCAAGGCAATGGAGGCTTCTGGCTTTGGTTTTATCGAGATTGGCACGATTACCCCCAAGCCACAAAAGAGCGACACATCGCCCGCCCTGCATCGTTTAGAGAACGACCGTGCGCTACTCTACTGCGGACAGACGCAGTGCGATGGCGTGGAGCGTGTAATCGAGAACATCAAGCAGTACCGAGGCAACATAATCGTGGGTTGCAACATAGCCAAGAACGACTCTACGGCCGACGACGACGCTCCGCAGGATTATCTACGTTTGTTCCGTCCGCTATATCAATACGCCGACTACTTCACCGTAAACATCGCCCGCAACTCTTCGGCCAAGCCCTACGTTCCCACCAATCGGGATGAGATTATGGCAATCCTAACGCCCCTATTCGAGTTCCGCCGCGGACAAAATCAGTACCGCCCCATATTGCTGAAGATATCGCCCGACTTGAGCGATGAGCAGGTAGATCTGATGACCGACATTATGATTGATACCCCGCTCGACGGCATCGTAGCCTGCGCAGGCACTATGGGTCGCCACGGTCTTGAGAACTCAACCAGCACCGTTCACGCTCTCGGACGCAAGGCAGGAGCATTGTCGGGAGCGCCTCTGCGCGAGCGTGCGCTGGAGGTGGTGCGTCGCATACACGACAGAGCACAGGGCACCTACCCCATCATCGGTTGCGGAGGAGTATCTACGGCCGACGATGCATTGGCTATGCTCGAGGCTGGAGCCTCACTCGTGCAGGTGACAACGGAATATATCTACAACGGCGAACGCTCTATACGCGATATGAGAGCAGGACTGAACGAGCGTCTGCGCAAGGCTCAACAACGCCAGAAAAGCGACGCTACGGAATAACATTTTTGTCAAGATGATTAAAGCAACCATCATAACCATTGGCGATGAAATCCTCATCGGTCAGATTGTCGACACCAACTCAGCATCGATATCAAAGCATCTGAATGGTGCGGGCATCACAGTCGAGGAGAAGACATCGATTGGCGATGAGGCCGAGCAGATTGAGCTGACGCTACAACGCGTCCTGCAAACGTCACAAGTGGTAATTATTACAGGAGGTTTAGGCCCTACAAAGGATGATATAACCAAACATACGCTGGCCCGCATATTCAACTCGTCGATGCACGAGGATGAGCGTGTATGCGAGCACGTGCGCACGATGCTCGAGCGACGAGGCATCTCGTTCAACGACCTTAACCGAGGTCAGGCTATGGTACCCGACTGCTGCACGGTACTGTTCAACGCCTACGGCACAGCGCCGGGCATGTGGTTTGAAACGGAGAGCGGCGCAGTTGTTATCTCGCTGCCGGGCGTGCCTTTCGAGATGGAGCATTTGATGGAGGATGAGGTTATGCCCCGCCTGAAGGCTCACTTCTCGCTCCACGCCAACGTGCATCGCACAATGATTACAGCAGGTCTGCCCGAGTCGATGCTTGCCGAGAGGATCGAAGAGTGGGAGGATGCACTACCCAAGTGGATGAAGCTGGCCTATCTGCCTGCACCCAACATCGTACGCCTGCGCCTGTCGGCCTACAATCAGGAGGATGGTGAGGCGGCTCGTGAGGCTATAAATGCAGAGTTTGACAAGTTACACAATATTATTCCCGGCCATATTGTAGGCTTCGAGGGTGCCACCATGCAGTCGCTCGTGCATGAGGTTATGCGTGAGCGTGGTCTGACACTTGCCACAGCTGAGAGCTGCACGGGAGGCACTATTGCCTCGCTCTTTACGGCTATGGCAGGGGCATCGGCCTACTTTTTAGGAGGTGTTGTGGCCTACGCCAACGAGGTAAAGCGTGATGTGCTGGGTGTGAACTATAACGATATAATGACACACGGTGCCGTCAGCGAGACCGTGGCTCGCCAGATGGCCGAGGGTGTGCGCCGCATAACAGGAGCCGACTACGCCATAGCTACCACGGGCATCGCAGGTCCCACGGGAGGAAGCGAGGCTAAACCCGTAGGCACGGTGTGGATGGCTGTCGCAACACCCCACCGCACGGTGGCGATGATGCGTGCCTCGGGCTCGGACAGAGGACAGATTATAAATCGCGCCTCGGCCTACGCCATTGAGATGCTATATAAGGAGTTGAAAGAAGCATAAGCAATTTTAGTAAATACCTTAACTAACACTATTTTATTATGAGATTCAAGATTTTAGGTTGTGCCGCTATGGCCGCTGCTCTGCTCAGCAGCTGTGGTCAGAAGTGGACAAGTGAGGACAAGGGTTCTCACATCGTAATCACCCAGAAGAAGGGTGCTACGCTCGGCTACTCATCAAAGTCTGGTGTGCAGATTCTCACCAAGGGCGGTTATGCGTTCAAGGATTTGAACCGCAACGGCAAGGTGGATATCTACGAGGATTGGCGCAAGCCCGCACAGCAGCGTGCCGAGGATTTGGCATCGCAGATGACCATTGAGCAGATTGCAGGTCTTATGCTCTACAGTGCCCACCAGGCAGTTCCCACCGAGGAGATCTCTGAGGCACAGATGAAGTTCCTCACCGAGGATAATCTTCGTCACGTATTGGTAACACGCGTAGGCTCTCCCGAGATTGCTGCTAAGTGGAGCAACAACGTACAGGCTTACGTTGAGGGTATCGGCCTTGGTATCCCCGCCAACAACTCATCTGACCCCCGCCACAGTGCAGGCGAGAACGTAGAGTACTATGTAGGTTCAAATGGAGACATCTCTTACTGGCCCTCATCACTCGGCATCGCAGCTACATTCGATCCCGCCGTTATGGAGCAGTTTGGTAAGATCGCATCGGAGGAGTATCGTGCGCTCGGTATCGCTACAGCTCTCTCTCCCCAGATCGACATCGCTACAGAGCCCCGCTGGAGCCGTTTCAACGGTACATTCGGTGAGGATCCCGACCTCTCAACAGATATGGCTCGCGCCTACGTTGATGGCTTCCAGACATCAGAGGGCGACGCCGAGATCGATGGCGGCTGGGGTTTCCACAGTGTAAACGCAATGATTAAGCACTGGCCCGGTGGTGGTGCAGGTGAGGCTGGTCGTGATGCACACTACAGCTTCGGTAAGTATGCCGTATTCCCCGGTGGTCGTTTGGCAGATCATATGCAGCCCTTCACCGAGGGTGCTTTCAAGCTCAACGGCAAGACTGGTATGGCTACAGCTGTTATGCCCTACTATACTATCTCTACCGACATCGACAAAAAGAACGGCGAGAACGTAGGTAACGCATTCAGCGACTACCTGATCAACGACGTACTTCGTGGCGAGTATGGCTTCGAGGGTGTTGTATGTACTGACTGGGGTGTAACCAAGGACAACCGCGCGGTAAACTCATTCGGTACTACCAGCTGGGGTGTTGAGCACCTGACCGTAGCAGAGCGTCACTACAAGCTTATCAAGGCTGGTGTCGACATGTTCGGTGGTAACAACGACAAGGGTCCCGTATTGGAGGCTTATCAGATGGGTGTTGATGAGATGGGCGAGGAGTGGATGCGTGCTCGTATGGAGAAGACCGCAGTACGTCTTTTGCTCAACGTATTCCGTCTTGGTTTGTTCGAGAACCCCTACCTCGATGTAGAGCAGACTAAGGCAACTGTTGGTAACCCCGACTTTATGAAGGCTGGTTACGAGGCTCAGTTGCGCTCTATCGTAATGCTTAAGAATAAGGGTGGTGTTCTTCCTTTGGCTGAGAAGGCTAAGGTATATGTTCCCGAGGTATGGGTTGCTCCTCGTGCTGCTTTCCGTGGCAACGCAGGTGCAGGTGCACGTCCTCAGCAGCCTCAGCAGCAGCCCCAGGGTCACTGGGAGTTGCCCGTTCAGGCAGAGACATTGGCAAAGTACTTCACTTTGGTGAAGACTCCCGCCGAGGCTGACTTCGCAATCGTATTTGTTGACGCTCCCGCTAACGGTACAGGGTACGACCCCGCCGATGTAGCTAAGGGTGGCAACGGTTATATGCCTATCAGCCTTCAGTACAACGACTACACAGCTACTCACGCTCGTGAGGTGAGCCTCGCAGGTGGCGACCCGCTGGAGTCATTCACCAACCGTTCTTACAAGGGTAAGACCGTGAAGACTTCTAATAAGGATCAGTTGGATCTTATCCTCAAGACTCGCCGTCAGATGGGTTCTAAGCCCGTTATCGTTCAGGTGGATGTAAACCGTCCTATGGTTATGAGCGAGTTCGAGGCTGCAGCTGACGCTATCCTGTTCGGCTTCAACGTTCAGAAGCAGGCTGTTCTCGACGTATTGAGCGGTAAGGTTGAGCCTACAGGCTTGTTGCCTATGCAGCTTCCCGCCGATATGCAGACCGTAGAGGAGCAGTTGGAGGATGTTACACGCGATATGCGCTGCCACGTTGACAGCGAGGGTAACACCTACGACTTCGCCTTCGGTATGAACTGGAAGGGCGTGATCAACGACGAGCGCGTTGCGAAGTACAAATAGTCTGAAAACGGCTTTTCTATAAGGAGACCTCTTTGCGGGGTCTCCTTTTGTTTTGGCCACTGTTTCTTGTGGAATAAAACCTCGAAAAAATATCGCTATTGACGAAAAAAAAGTTATTTTTGTAATCGGAGAACTATGGACAAATTTTTCACATACCACTCTGTGCGACTGCA
>JAZQSN010000044.1:0-24259 GCA_045630065.1 Alistipes sp. | reverse complement strand
CGCAGCGGCTACGTTAGCCGAGTTCTTACCCCACGACGCCATCTCACCCCATACCAGATAACCGAGCTTGTCGGCCCAATAGTGGAAACGCTCCTCGAAGACCTTCTGGTGCAGACGTGCTCCATTAAAGCCAGCCTCCTTTGACATAATGATATCCTGTCTCAAAGCATCATCCGAGGGTGCAGTCCACACGCCATCGGGATAGAATCCCTGATCCAGAACCAGACGCTGATAGTAAGGCTTGTTATTCAAGTAAATCTTTGTGCCATCGATATGAATCTTACGCATACCCACGTAAGCATCAATCTTATCAAGCACCTTACCTTCGGCACACTTCACCTCATACTCCACATCGTAGAGGAAGGGCGACTCGGGGCTCCATAGCTTAGCCTTCTTGATGGGTACCACAACGGGCAGACCCTGAACGGCATTAACCTCGACCTTCGATACCACCTTGGCACCATCCTTAACCGTGATGGCCAAGCGATTGCCATTGGCTACGCCATAGAAAGTGGGGGTAACTACAATCTGGCTCTGGTCGATGTCGGTGAGCACCTGCACGCGCTCCAGGCCGAACTTATCGACAGCCTCCATCCATACAGTCTGCCAGATACCTGTTGTGCGGGTGTAGAAGCAACCGTAAGACTCAAGACGTGACGACTGCTTACCTGCGGGCTGGTTACCGCCACGCAAATCGCTCTGGGCGTGAACAACCAGGTTATGCTCCTTACCATCGGCTACGAACTCGGTGATATCGTATGCGAACGAATCCGAGCCACCATAGTGACGACCCACGAATTTGCCGTCGATATAGACCTCCGACTCGTAATATACAGCGCCGAAGTTAAGTTTGATGTTCTTACCCGACCAAGCTTTAGGCACCTGAATGGTGCGCTGATACCATACAGCGTTGATAAACTCCTTATGGCCGATACCCGACAGATCACTCTCGGGAGCAAAGGGAACCAGAATCTTCTGATCGAAACCCTTGCTGTTATAGTAATCGCGCTCATGACCCGTATTGGCCAGATCGAGCGTGAAACTCCACTCTCCATTCAGATTCACCCATGCCTCACGCTCAAACTGCGGACGGGGATACTCTGCACGGGGCTGAGCAAATGACGCTACGGCAAAAAGCAACGCCACAATCGACAAAACGATAGATTTCATAATTTGACAAGTAATGCGTTAGGTTATAATATATTTTCACAAAATTAGTTTTTTTTCCTTAAACCACAAAACAAATTCCCACCCATTTACACTAGAAAAGAGGCCACCAACTATCGTTAGCGACCTCTCACCGTTATATTGATCGGAAAGTTATATTTTCTGCTAGTTTATAGGAACATATACTTGAGTATGAACAACACGGCCAAGACGTACATCGTAGGAGTAATACGCTTAAAGTTACCGCACAACATATTCAGCACCACATAGGTAATCATACCAAGTAGGATTCCGTCGGAGATTGAGTAAGCGACGGGCATCATAATGATTGTCACGAATGCGGGGATTGACTCAACGTAATTGTCGAGGTCGATATTCTTAATCGGACTCATCATAAACAGACCAACGATAATGAGCACGGGTGCCGTAGCTGCCGAAGGAATGGCCAGGAAGAGCGGTGAGAAGAAGAGTGCAATAGCGAAGCAGCAAGCTACAGCAAATGCCGTAAGGCCCGAGCGTCCGCCCTGTGCAACACCCGAAGCACTCTCAACATAGGTAGTGGTGGTAGATGTACCGAGGCAAGCACCCACGGTTGTAGCGATAGAATCGGCCATAAAGGCATCTTTAATGCGAGGAATACGACCATCGGGACCAATCATATTGGCCTTGGTGCAGACGCCGACCAATGTGCCAATAGTGTCAAACATATCGATAAAGAGGAAGGTGAATACCACAACGACCATATCGAGCGTAAAGACATTGCTCCACTCAAATTTCATAGCGATGTCCGACACAGAGTGTGGCATCGAGATAATGCCGTTGTAGTCGGTAAGGCCCATCGGAATACCGATGAGAGTGGTAAGCAGAATACCAATCAACAGGCCTCCACGCACGTTCTTAACCGTAAGCCAGCCTGTTACAAGCAGACCGATGAGGGCCAGCAGCGGTGCACCCGATGTGATATCACCCAACGATACGAGCGTTGCATCGTTATTTACAATAACGCCCGCATTCTGCAGACCGATGAAGGCAATGAAAAGTCCGATACCTGCACCAATTGCATTCTTGAGCGAGGCGGGAATAGCGTTCACGATAGCCTCTCGCAGATTGGTGAGCGTAAGCAGGATAAAAATCAAACCCTCGATAAATACAGCCGTGAGGGCAAACTGCCACGAATATCCCATACCCATACATACGGTATAGACGAAGAAGGCATTAAGACCCATACCCGGAGCAAGACCAAACGGCAACTTGCCCAACAGGGCCATAGCGAGTGAACCGACAATGGATGCCAATGCGGTAGCGGTGAAGACTGCGCCAGCCGACATACCATCCAATTGAGAGAACATACCCGGATTGACAGCCAAGATATACGACATTGTGAGGAATGTAGTTACACCAGCCAATATCTCAGTGCGAACTGTAGTGGTTTGAGCATCAAACCCAAAGAGTTTTTTCAACATAGTATTGCTATTTTATTTCAATTAGAAAGTCCACTTTGCAGCCACGGTAGGAATAACGTAGAATCCCTTAGCAACAAAATTATTAGAAACCTCAACCTCGCTACCAACGCTGAGGTGCACATCGTCCCAACCTTTAATCTTGTTGAGATTTACCCAGAACTGAGGCTCGGCCAACATAATGTGTGAAGTATCCTGCCATGCACGGTGCTCACGCCAGAAATCGATAAAACCAGAGAATGTGCACCAGCCCGAAGCAAAGTTAAGTCCCCACACACCGGTAATCTGGAAGTTATGTTCCTCGCTACTACCCGAGGCGCTAACAGTGTGAGGGATATACTTATACATCATCGAGATTGACCACGTCTTGCTGAAGTCCTGCGAGTGACCCGAGTAGGTAGCACCTGCCAACCAGCTATTGTTGAACGAGCCTGCAGCATCGCTCAATCCGCCATTGTACTCGATGTGAGCCGAAAGCCAGCTAAGTTTGCTCTGCTGCCAGAAGTTGAGTTCACGAGAAATCTCCCAATAAGCACCCTTCACGCCCTTCGAATAATCTAAATCAATAAAGAAGAAGGTAGAGCCAAAATTATCGGCACGGAACATCTCTACCGTAGTAGTCACTGCAGGACGGCCATAGGAGGCTTCGCTCTTATCCAACTCATTGTAGAGGCTACGTCCTAAATCGTAATGCAACTGAACATTTTGTGCCGAGACAAATACAGCAACAAACATTAAGCACAGAGAAAGTAGAAGTTTTTTCATAAGCATAATGATTTTAGGGTTACTATCACAAAAATACGATATTACGGCCAAAATTTCACCATTTTCGGGAACTTTTTACACCTTTTTACGTGTATAAAAATAATTTTTCACTCCTTTTATGTTCCTTTTGGGAAATCACAACGAATCTGGGCCTTCCCAAGAGCAACACCATCAGAGGCAAAAAATCAGTGAGGGTCCCCCTTAGGGAACCCTCACCTCACTCAACTATTACAATTATCTTTATTGCTAAAGATTCTTTTTACGGATTGCCGCAAGCATATCGTCGGTCATCGACGAGAGATCCCACTGCGGCTTCCAACCCCACTCCTCGCGGGCGCAAGTGTCATCGAGGCTGTTGGGCCAACTCTCGGCAATACCTTGCTTAACGGGGTCGATACGGTAAGTCATCCTAAAGTCGGGGATGCGCTTACGGATCTCATTATAAATAATATCGGGAGTAAAACTCATCGAAGCGATGTTGAAACTGTTGCGGTGGCGCAGATTCTTGGGATCGGCCTCCATCAACTCTACCATTGCACGTAGTGCATCGGGCATATACATCATATCCATATACACATCGCGCACGGGGCAAACGAACTTCTCGCCCTTCACGGCAGCATAGTAAATCTCTACAGCATAGTCGGTAGTACCACCACCGGGCAGAGTTACATTAGAGATAATGCCGGGGAAACGTACTGAACGCGTATCTACGCCATAGCGGGTGTAGTAGTAGTTCGACAACAACTCACCTGTAACCTTGCAAACGCCATACATAGTGTCGGGCTGCATAACTACATCCTGCGGAGTGTTGTTACGAGGAAAGTCGCCACCAAAAGCACCGATTGACGAGGGGGTAAACACAGCGCAGTTGTACTCGCGAGCAATCTCCAACGAGTTGTTCAATGCGCCCATATTGATGTTCCACGCCAGCTGGGGGTTCTTCTCGCCGGTAGCCGAAAGCAGAGCAACAAGGTTATAGATGGTGTCGATACCGTTCTTATGCACTGCATAAGCAAAGCGGTCGCGATCCAACGCATCCATCTGAATAAACGGACCATCACCAGCCAACATATCGTTGTGGCGCAAATCAGCCGCGAATACATTAGAGCCACCATATATGTTACGCAAGTAACCTGTAAGTTCCGAGCCAATCTGGCCACCTGCGCCTACAATAAGGATTTTTTTCATCTCACTTACTACTATTTTGATGCAAATATAGCACTTTATTATTAATATCTATTATATATCTCTGTTTTTTCAACATAAAAATGCATAAAAAAGAGCCGTCGTCTCATTATTTTTTCGTATCTTGCAATGATTTTCAGCACCCTCGCCTCGAGCGAGGGGCAAGACTATGTTTAACTATATTAAACACACAAAACTATGAAATACGCAATTATCTCTACCGAGAAGGGCGATATGAAGGCTGAGCTCTACACCGAAGAGACCCCCATTACCGCCGAGAACTTCATCAAGTTGGCTACTAACCGTTTCTACGATGGTCTGACATTCCACCGTGTTATTCCCAATTTCGTTATTCAGGGTGGTTGCCCCATCGGTAATGGTGCAGGCGGTCCCGGCTACGAGATTCCCTGCGAGACATCGGCTCCGCGTCAGTACCACGACCGTGGTGTTATGTCGATGGCTCACCGAGGCAAGAACACAGGCGGCTCGCAGTTCTTCATCTGCCACAATCGCCAGAACACACAGCACCTCGATGGCGTTCACACCTGCTTTGGTAAGGTTGTAGAGGGTCTCGACGTGATTGACGACATCCGTCCCGGCGACCTGATTCTTTCGGTAACCATCACTGAGGAGTAGTCGATGAAAAAGATACTATCTATGTTGTTCCTCGCCATTGCGGCGGGGACAACTTTTGTCTACGCACAGGCTGCCGACTCTTTGGCCATAGTCAATGCTCAGTGGCAGGTGACCACCACGTCCGATGGTCTTGTGCACAAGCGTGCACAGATAAAAAATCTCTATGGCAGTGTGCAGTCTATCAACCTTATCGAAATTGCGCCCTCGACAAAGCATAAAGTGGGAATTGCGGGCAACCAAGGCATGAAGAAGACCAGCCAGCAAGCCGAGGAGAATGGCGCCGTGGCTGCCATCAACGGCACCTACTATAATATGAAGGAGGGCAACTCGGTATGTTTCTATAAGATAGGCAACGAGGTTATCGACAACACGTCGGACTCAGAGTTCCAAAACCGAGTAAATGGAGCTGTGCGTGAGCATAAGGGGCGCATTGAGATTATCGAGTGGAGCAAACCCATCGAGCAGGCCTACAAGCGTAAGCGTGGTACCGTTTTGGCATCGGGTCCCGTGATGCTCGACAAGGGCCGACTCAGCGACTGGAGCGCTTGCAGCGAGAGTTTTATCGAGACACGCCACCCTCGCAGTGCCATCTACACCAAGGCCGACGGTACGGTGGTTCTGCTCACCGTGGATGGTCGCGCTGAGGGCAATGCCGACGGTATGAGCATTCCCGAGTTGGCCTACCTGATTAAGATTTTGGGCGGACACGATGCTCTGAATCTCGATGGCGGAGGCTCAACAACACTCTGGCTGAAGGGAGCGCCCGAGAATAGCGTGCTGAACTACCCCTGCGACAACAAGCTGTTTGACCACGCGGGCGAGCGCTCGGTGTCGAACATATTCTACATTGTACGATAGGCATTTCTTAGCCCCACAGGCTAAGGAGGTAGAAAAGGAGTCTTACGAGCGGTGGAAAAATAGTTTTTACACAAAAAAAAGCAAAAAGAGGTCAGTTTTTTTGGTTGATTCAAATTTGTTTTCTACTTTTGCACCGCTCGAAAGGGTTAAATGCTGTTGTAGCTCAGTGGTAGAGCACTTCCTTGGTAAGGAAGAGGTCACGAGTTCAAGCCTCGTCAACAGCTCAAAGAGGAGTAACCGAATGGTTGCTCCTTTTTTTGTTTTTTGCGCTCCAGCCCCACTATTAGGGTCGACGAATGCCATAGCGAGCCTCGCTACCCAGTTCCTCCTCGATACGCAACAGTTGATTATATTTTGCCATACGGTCAGAGCGCGAAAGCGAGCCCGTCTTAATCTGACCTGATGACGTCGCAACGGCTATATCGGCAATGGTAGCGTCCTCTGTCTCGCCCGAGCGGTGCGATATTATGCAACTAAAGCCCGCACGCTCGGCCATAGCAATGGCATCGAGAGTCTCTGTGAGCGTACCTATCTGATTTACCTTAATAAGTATTGAGTTGGCACAATGCTCGCGTATGCCTCGTGCAAGGTAATCCACATTGGTAACGAACAAATCGTCGCCCACCAACTGACACCTGTCGCCTATGGTGGCGGTGAGTTTACGCCAGCCATCCCAGTCGCCCTCGGCCATACCATCCTCGATGGAGTCAATCGGATACTTCGACACCAACCCCTCGAGGTAGGCCACCTGCTCGTCCGAGGTGCGACACTTACCGCGGTGTCCTTCGAACTTCGAGTAGTCGTACATACCATCAACATAGAACTCTGACGAGGCGCAGTCAAGCGCAATAGTCAAATCCTCGCCGGCTCGGTATCCCGCCACATCGATTGCCTTCAGGATTAGCTCTATGGCCTGCTCGGCATCATCGAGCATAGGGGCAAAGCCACCCTCATCGCCTACGGCGGTGCTGAGCGAGTGTTTATGCAGCACGCTCTGCAGGGCGTGAAACACCTCAGCTCCCATACGCAGGGCACGAGCAAAAGAGCGAGCCCCCACGGGGCGAATCATAAACTCCTGAAAGGCTATCGGGGAGTTGCTGTGCGAGCCTCCGTTGATAATGTTCATCATTGGCACTGGCATTACGCAGGTATTAACACCTCCAAGATAGCGATACAAAGGCTCTCGCAGATAGGCCGCCGCAGCCTTTGCCACTGCAAGTGACACGCCAAGAATGGCGTTTGCACCCAGGTGCGACTTGTTCTTCGAGCCATCGAGTTCAATCATTCGATGGTCCACGCGCCGTTGTTCGAGTGCCGAGTAACCCTTCAGCGTGGGAGCAATCATCGTCATCACATTCTGTACGGCCTGCAGGGTGCCCTTGCCAGAGTAGCGTTCGCTATCGCCATCACGCAACTCAAGCGCCTCGTTTTGACCCGTAGATGCACCCGATGGTACCGACGCACGTCCTACAACACCCGACTCCAATGTAACATCAACCTCGACGGTTGGATTTCCTCGCGAGTCCAATATCTCGCGGGCAATGATATCTTCAATTCTCATAGCATATATTTTTGAAAGAGAGTATCAAATATCGTCGCATTCGACGAAATCGAACCTTTTTTTATGGTTAATTGATTTATATCGACTAATTTTGCAGATTGAAAACAAAATTCATATGCAGACTCAATCAAGGGGAAACTTTGTGGCGCTGTTGCCACTCATCGTCTTTTTAGGAATCTATCTAATTGGCTCGCTTATCGCAGGCGACTTTTACAAGATACCCATCACCATAGCAGGCATGGTAGCATCGATTGTTGCCGTAGCTATGACCCGCTCGCCACTCTCGGAGAGCGTTGGCGACTATACACGTGGCGCCACCGACCAGAACATTATGCTGATGATATGGATTTTCGTTCTGGCAGGAGCCTTTGCCGCCTCGACCAAAGCGATGGGCGCGGTGGATGCCACCGTAGCGCTCACGCTGAAGATAGTTCCCGCACGATTTCTCCCCGCAGGCATATTCATCGCCGCCTGCTTTACATCAATATCGATAGGCACATCGGTAGGCACAATCGTAGCCCTCACCCCTATCGCCTCGGCTCTGTCCACGCAGACAGGAAGCCCCGTGGCGTGGATGGTAGCTATCGTAGTGGGTGGTGCGCTCTTTGGCGACAACCTCTCGTTCATATCCGATACGACCATTGCCGCCACACGTACGCAAGGTTGCTCGATGCGCGACAAGTTCCGTACCAACGTCAAGATTGTAACCCCCGCAGCCATCATAACCCTACTGCTTTATATCTTCACCCAGCAAGGTAACATAGGCTACACCGAGGCTGAGGCCACTTCTCCCTGGTACACTATCTTACCATATATACTTGTGTTGGTTATGTCGGCCATCGGCACAAACGTGCTTATCGTTCTGACACTTGGCATACTCTCGTCGGGTGCTATCGGTCTGCTGTGCGGAGAGATAACCATACTCGACTGGTTCTCCACGATGGGTGAGGGGATAGACTCGATGGGACAACTTATCATCATCACTATGATGGCCGGCGGTATGCTTGAGATGATACGCATAAACGGTGGCATAGACTTCATCATTTCGCGTCTTACCTCACGCGTCAACTCGCGTCGTGCGGCTGAAGGCTCGATTGCCGCACTGGTCATATTTGCCGACATATGCACAGCAAACAACACCGTAGCCATCATTTCGGTGGGCTCCATTGCCCGTCAGATAGCCGAGCGCTTCGGCATATCGGCACGACGCGCAGCTAGTCTGCTCGACACCTTCTCGTGCTTTATTCAGGGACTACTACCCTACGGAGCACAGTTGCTTATGGCTGCCGGATTGGCGTCGATTTCGCCCGTGGAGATAATTCCTCATCTCTACTATCCGATGATTATGGGCGCGTTTGCTCTTCTGGCAATACTGATACAATGGCCAAGATACAACTAAAAGCGAGAGGATATACCATTTTTAGGTCAAACTCTTTGAAATACAATAAAAAAAACATATATTTGCACACAAATTTGGCTTTTAAGATCAAATGATTTACAAATAACTAAAATTTAAGCAATTATGAAGAAGATTTCATCTCTTTTGATGGCTGTTGCTGCTATGTTCATGGTATCATGCGGCGGTAACGCACAGAAGGCTGCTCCCGCTGAGGAGGCAGCAGCAAAGTTGCCCGTAGGTGTACAGTTGTACAGCGTACGTGGTGACATGGAGGCTGACTTCAAGGGCACTCTCCAGAAGGTTAAGGCTATGGGTTACGATGGCGTTGAGTTCGCTGGTTTGTTCAACAACGACCCCGCTCAGGTAAACGCTTGGTGCAAGGAGATCGGTTTGGAGCCTATCTCAGCTCACGTACCCTTGGCTGATATGTTGGCTGACATCGACAAGGTGATCGCTGACTACAAGGCTGTAGGTTGTACTTACATCGTAGTTCCCTACGTAACTGAGGAGCGTCGTCCCGGTGGCGAGTTGTTCTTGCAGATGGTTGAGGAGATCCGCACTATCGGTCAGAAGTGCAAGGAGGCTGGTTTGACCCTTCTCTACCACAACCACGACTTCGAGTTCAAGAAGTTGGAGAGCGGCGAGTATGGTTTGGATTACCTCTACTCTAACGTTCCTGCTGACCTCTTGCAGACTGAGTTGGATGAGTGCTGGGTTAAGTACTCTGGTTTGAACCCCGCTGAGTACCTTTTGAAGTACTCTGGTCGTTCACCCGTTGTTCACCTCAAGGATTTCCACATCGAGGGTGAGATGGAGGGTGATCCCTACGCACTTATCGGCTTGAACGAGGGCGAGGAGAAGAAGTCATCAGCTTTCGAGTTCCGTCCTTTGGGTAAGGGTGTTCAGGATATTCCTTCAATCATCGAGGCTGCTCACCAGGCTGGTAGCAAGTGGCTCATCGTTGAGCAGGATAACCCCAGCATGGGTCTTGAGCCTATGCAGTGCATCCAGACTTCTATCGAGTTCTTGAAGTCTATCGGCGCGAAATAATCCGACACTAGGATAAGATAAAGGGCTGTTCAACATCTGTTGGACAGCCCTTATTGTTTTTCCGTTTCTCGATTATGCCCCTACACGCTTAAGAAACTCCAGCGAAGCTCGATTAAAGAAACTCTTGTTATCGACATTGCAGACATGACCTGCATCGGGCACAATCACCAGCGACGCATTCTCTCCTCCCGAACGCACAGCCTGCTCCACCTGGGGCAAGAAGAGGCCATCGTCCTCACCCATCATATAGAGTGTAGGAATGGCTATATATTCGTTAAAAAGATGTGCTATGCGGGCATTGAGACCCTCGCCCAGGCGTATCCAGCTTAGGAAACTATCAAACGACACCTTACGGGCATTATGCAGAAAGAGATCCTTCGATGCTGAGTAACGCCCCTGAGGAATGATTACCTTCGCTATAATACGTTTAAGGAAAGAATAGGGCACTACATACTTGAACATATCAGCCGCCTTAATAAGCGTACGCGCACGAACGCTGAGCTGCGTAACAGCACCAGCCAGAACCATGCTCTCCACACGACGCGGATTGCGCTCGGCAATGATGCGTACGATAATCGTTCCGAGCGAGAGGCCCATATAGTGACCACGTCGAATCTTCAGGTGGTTTACAACCTCCATAACCTGATCGGCAGCACGCTCGAAGTTAAACCCATTACCGAAGGCCTCACCCACAGAGCCACCGTGACCGGCCAGATCAACCAACAAGAGATTGAAATGGCGTGCAAAATCGCTCACCTGACGGTACCATACTTCGATACTGCCTCCAGCACCGTGTACCATCACCAGCCACGAATTGTCGGGATTATTGCCAATAGTTCTATAATGTAGCATAACGTGTATCTCTCAAAAATCTGCCAAAGATACAAAAACTATTGCAAAGAGAGGGACATAATTGACCTTTTACACCATATTCCTACACATCGTAGGCAGCTACAAACACTCTGCATCAACAAAAAAAAACGCCCGCCCCTTGCGGGACAGGCGTTCGTTATTGTATACCGTTTAGGATTACTCCAAAGTGTAAGGAGCACGGTAAGCATAGTGCAACTTAGAGTTAGCCTCCTCGTCATCCATGAACTTCTCGATAGCGGGATTCCACTTCAAAGGACGATTCAACTCGTAACCGATGTTACCGATGTTACACAAAGTACATGAGCTGTGACCAACCTCAACGGGAGTGTTAGGATCACGACGGCTCTTAATACCATCGAACCAGCTCTGGTAGTGTGATACGTTAGTCTCGAAAGTACGACCTGCTACGCTGTTTGCACCAGCATTAGCATCCTGCTGAGCTGCGGGCAAGAATGAAGGATCCGAAGCCTCGAACTTACCACGACGTACCTTAATCCAACCCTTCTCACCGAAGATCTGGAGGCTCTGACCCCAACCGTAGTTGATGTGTGCCAAATCAACACCATTGTCGTAACGGTAAGTCAAACCACCATAGGGGCTGAAATCGGGAGGAAGAACCTCAACGGGACCTGAACCATCCTTATCCAAGCACCACTGAGCGATATCGAACATGTGAGCACCCCAGTCAGTAGTGTAACCACCACCAAGACCCTGGTACCAACGCCATGCACCCCAGCACTCGTCACGACCCTTATCGTTGATCAAGGGGTTCAAAGTGTGGTTGTACTTGTTAAGCCACTCTGCGGGCAGAGGACCAACCCAACGCTCCCAATCCAAACCAGCAGGAGCTGCAGAAGTCTCCAAAGTGAAAGGCTTAGGACCATCACCAGCCCAAGCACGGATGAACTTAATCTTACCCAACTTACCTGAACGGCAAACCTCAGCTGCGTGACGGAATACAGACATTGAACGCTGCATAGAACCAGTCTGGAATACGATGTGGTTAGCGCGAACAGCCTCGATCAAACGCTGGCCCTCGTAAACGGTGAAAGTAAGGGGCTTCTCCAAGTAAACGTCCTTACCAGCCTTACAAGCTGCGATAGCGATTGCTGCATGCCAGTGGTCGGGAGTAGCGATAACTACTGCATCAACGTTAGGATCTGCGAGCAACTGCTCGGGGTAGTTGTAAATAGTGAACTTGTTCTTGATACCCTTCTCAGCGTACCAATCGTTAACACGCTTTGTGAAACGATCACGCTTGATGTCATAGATATCAGCACCTGCTACAACGCGAACCTGATCGGTTACAGAGATCATACCGCTCAACAAGCTCAATGACTGCTGACCCAAACCGATGAAACCAAGCTTAATGAAGTTATCCTCAGCCTTCTTCTTAGGAGCAGCCTCTGCCTTAGAAATAACGCTAGGAATTACCAATGTCGATGCTCCCGCAGCCGAAAGGCGAAGGAAGTCAAGACGTGAAAATTTTGAACTCATAACAATATAATTTTAAATTGGTTTAGTTTTTAGCCTTAATCCGATTCAAAATTACACAAAAAAAATCATAATCCAAATAATTTTCACGAAAAATGTTAAAAAAACGTTAAACAAATTTGAGTGTCAAGAGAAAAATTTGCCATGGCAACCACTATCGGTCGCGCGAATCACGCCACTCGATAACCACGGGTGAAAGATCCTCCTCGCGGTCAAACCACTCGCCATTCATCATCAAAGCCTCCTTACGACGGTCCATTCGCTCGACGATGCGGAAGGTGGGACGGCGACGCAATGAGGTGGCATCACGACGCGACTCACGCATCGTGCGATCGAAGACATCGGCCAACGCAGGGCGACGCTCGGGCACCCACTTAAAGTTGGGCAACTGTGTTGGCTGTGTGGCGGGAACCAAGCCTATAGGATAGAGAGTAAAGGGAACCTCGTTGCGATAGGTGATACCCACAAGTTGCTGGTCCTCCAGATAGAACGATGCAGAGGCACTCTCCAGATAGGTCATCTCGATGACATTCTTCGACTCCTCGTCGGCAGTACGGAAATATATGGTCTGCACGTTGCCCTCGACATCATCGCGGTAGAGTTCGTTATCGCAGAAGAAAGCAACCATCTTCTTGCCAGTAACCTGATTAAAGTAATGACCATCGACCTCGCCCACCATTATGGGATCGCCCAAGAACTCAGCACGTTCCAACTGCTGATTGCGGGTATAGAGCTCCATCTTCTCCGACAACAACTGATTGGAGCCATTCCATAATACGGGCTCTACGAAGAGATGAACAACAGAATCGATTGTTGAGCTTACGAGCGAGTCGCACACCATCTGCGCATCCTTACGATACATCTTAACACCACGATAAGCCTTCAAAAGACGATAGACGCTATCGGCTGCAATAGAGTCGACACCCTCGACAACAGCCACAGTATCCGACTCGATTGGAGCCTCAGTAAACTCACGTCGACTAACCTCAACTGGCATTTCCTCGACTCCGCGCAGACGCTCACGATTAAGAGCCGCAAGGCTGTCCTCCCTATCAAGGTCTGTCACATCACGACCTCTACTAACGAGCTTTGCACGACGCTCGGCACGACGCACCGAATCCTGAGCTGCACGTGCCAACTCCTTTTCCCTCTGCTGGTTGAGCATAGCCGTGATCTTGGCCTGACGCACACGAGCAATGGAGTCGAGTTTTATTTTACGGGCAGCATCCTTAATGCGACGCGCCTCCTCTTTTTTCTTGCGAGCCTCCTCCTTGGCCTTCTTTGCCGCCTGAGCCTTCAGCTCCTTGGCACTTAGCACAACGCTATCCTGCTGGAGTGAATCAACGGGCATCTGCTCCGACAACTCCTCCTCTGAGCGCTCATTATCTGACTCTACCTGAGGAGTGTTGACCTCACGTTGAGCCACCGCAGATGCATCGTCAGTCGGACGCTGACGCGATGCGGGCGTAGGAAGTTCACGGTTATTTCTTGATGCTGGAATCTCACGGTCGGCCTGCTCCTTCATATTTTCTACCTCGGCTTCGGCCTTGCGCTCGGCCTCACGACGCTCCTCGAGCACCGAGATGGTACGAACCATAATAGTGTCGGCACGCATAAAGACTGAGTCGCTCTGCGAGAGATCGTAGCTCAGCACCGACGGACGACGGGTGAGCAACATATTACCCTCATCGTTCCAATACTCGGCATAGTCGCCAAAGGCCATCACCTTTTGCGAGAAGTCATCCATCTGGATGTTGCCTCGACCCTCGACATAGCCACGTGAACGATAATACGAGAGCGTATCACCCCACATCTCCTGCTCGGCTGTAAGGATATAACCATTGCGGGTAATCATATAGAGGTCCTGCGCCTTATCGTAAAGGCCTGCATCGGCCGAGAGATAATCGCCATCAACATTCCATATCTCACTGGCGGTGAAGAATTGCGCCAACTCGCTATCAGTATTATATATGATGGAGTCACTCTTCATATCGTAATCGGCACCGTGCAACTCCACCTGCTCGACACAGGCGATATCGTGACTCTCAGAGAAGTAGTAACCACGCTGCGACTCAATGATGTTATTGTCGTGCACCAGCACACCTCCACCCTCATAACTACCCACACGGGTATCGGTATTAAAGCTGAAGTTATAGGTATAGAGCAATGCATCGCCATCGATAACCTTGACGATGGGGGCGTAGATTTCAGCTACACCGATGTCACCATCGTAGATTGCGCTATCACCATATATATATATGGAGTCCTGATTAATGATAAGGCCTCGGAAGAAACCCCATCGGGTATCGCTGTAACGAACAGCACTATCGCAAGAAATAACGGCACCATTGTGGTGTGCGGCGAAGTTACCCACAAGACATACTATACTATCCGTGCCCTGCTGATAGGGGCGTACAACATCGGCCATAAAGTCGACACGGCGACGCTGGGGCGTACGCTTGGTGGCATTACGGGTTTGAGGTGCCTCCACCGCTGCATCACCCATAACAACACGACGAACGGCAACCTCTTGAGCAAAGAGGATGCCGACGAATGCTACGACTGCTATGATTGATAGTATGCGACGCACTGTAACTATTTTTATTTAACCCAGTTCGGGTATTGGAATTCGCCCTCGCGGAAGTCGGGCGCGATGTAAACATACAAGCCATCAATCTTCTCACGCATCCACTCATCGAAAACCTTCTGCTGCTTCTGCGAGAGAGCCATCTCCTCGATTGTGGTGTAATCCTCATCGAGAGTAGCGGTATGAGTAGGAATTATCTCGAGCAACTTGATAATCTTGGCGTGTTCGTTCTTGCGCAAATCCTCGGCCATATAGGCAGGTGACACATCGCCCACCTTCATTCTGATAAGGTTGCTATAATCCTGAAGGCTCTTGCCCTCGCCGAAATCCTCACGACGGAACTTTGTAGCCGAATACTTGACGTTTGCCAACGAGGGGCTGGTCATCAACAAATCGTGGTTAGAGACCAAACCGCCATTATTCTTGGTGAGTTTATCCTCCGAGTGCTGCTGTGCTGCCGCCTCGAAGGTGATAGAGTCGGTGCGGATGACCGCCGCAAGGCTATCAAGAAACACAACGGGCTCATTCAACTCCTCGGCCGTATAGGTCGGACGAAGGAGAATATGGCGCGAATGGTAGAGACCATTCTTGGGCTCATCGATTAGCTCGATGATATGGAAACCGTAGTCGGTCTCAACAACCTCCGATACCTGTCCGGGCTTAAGCTTCTCCAACGCATCAGCATAGGGTGCCATCAACTCCTCCAGAGGACCTGCGGGAAGCTCACCACCTCGCATAGCCGAACCAGGGTCGAGCGAGTAGGTACGAGCCAATACTGCCATCGACGACTTACCTGAGATGATACGCTCACGCATCTCCATCAGACGCTCACGTGTACGGCGCTTAGCCTCGGTCTGTGAGGCGGGATAGCGAACAATCTGTGCATATACATACTGCTCGGGAACAAGAGGCAGCTCATCCTGCGAGAGCGAGTTATAATACTGCTCCACCTCGCCCGGTGACACAGTAATCTCACCTACAACCTCCTGCTGCATTGTGCGGGCATACTCCTGCTCGGTAATCTGCTGACGCAACAACTCGCGGAAATTAAACACGGCCATATGCTCGCGTGCCTCAAGCTCAGCAATAGAACCGGCCTCGTTAATCATCGCCTGTAGCTGCTCCTCGACGTAACTATTCACATCACTATAGAGCGTAACAGAGTCGATCAAAGCCTGGCTATAGAGCAACTTCTGGCGCATCAACGCCTCAAGACCTTCATTCATCGGATCACGATCTGAGGTGTAACCCTGCTCACGGCGCTGCTGCACAAGCGAAGCAGCGTAATCTTCAACTTCTGAATAGAGAATGGCTGAACCTCCCACAACGGCAACAACTCTATCGAGCAACACTTGTCGTTTCTGAGCTGTCAGCACACCTGCCGACAAAAATACTGCCACCAATGTGACAACGGCTATAACTCTCTTTTTAAGCATCATATATCAAAAAATCCTGTTTTATCTCTACTATTTTTATTTATACACACTGACGTGTCCCTCCTCCATAGCTTTGCTGCGAATCAACTCCTCGTGCTTCTTGATAATCTCGCTACGGCGCTGGGTAATCAAAATGCGGCGAATGTTTTCGCTCACTATCTCGAGCGGCGCCACGTTACCCTTGTGACAGACCGACGTGAAGTCAAACAAATAACGCAAGCCGTTGGCCTCCATCTGCTGAATACCCATCTTATCGAGCAGGGGCTCGTAGTCCTGCGTACGAGTTGTGGGCAGGTTGGTGAGGAAATCGGCAAAATTAACCCACTCCGAGCGGTTGTCGATGAGCAGGAAACCATTCTTCTCGCAAGTATCAGAGAAGGTTTTATCCTCGGTCTGCGAGGTGGCAGCCTTACGCATCTGCTCCATCAGGCGCTTACTCTGGCGATAGTTCTTATCGAAGCAAAGTACACGACCCTTGACCAAAGTGCGGTCGAGAACGAAATCCGATTTGTGGGTATTGTAATACTCGGCAATATCCTCATCGGTCACATCTCCCACCGATTGCTCCTCGACATAGTGTTGGTCGACGCGACTGCTGAGCAGTGTCTGACGATACTCCTCAACCAATCGGTCAATCTCGCGCTCAGAAGATGAGAACAGGCGGTCGGCCTCCTCAACCTTAAGCTGGCGGACTATCCAGCGATCGACATACTGTTTGACGTAGGTAACACTATCATCGCCCTTGAGATTCGAGGGCATAAGGTTGTCAATCTCATTAATCGACAACTCGTTGCGACCCACACGAGCAATCGTATCGTCACTCACCAAATAATCGGGCAATTCACGACACGAAACCGTAGTCAATGTGGCTACAGCACACAGTATTTTAACCAATCGGCGCATAATAATTGACAAAGATAACTCTTTTACTTGAAATTAACGTAGTAAATGCCGATATTATTACTATTTTAAGGAATTATTATCGCTTTTAATACCTTTCACGTAGCGACCCATACTCACCAAAGCCGCCACAGCAACCAACGTGCAGAACGCATACACTCCCCAATAGAGAGCTCCACCACCGAGCATCTCACGCACAGATACATCTCCCATATCAATCATACGAAGGAAGCAAGCCGTCAAATTATTCAACGCGTGTAGGACTATAACCATCCACAATGAGCGGGAACGGAAGTAGTAATACCCAAGTACCAGACCACTCAACGTGGCAGTCAGAATAACCGAAGGAATGGCGTGTACCACACCGAATACGACGGCCGAGATAATCCACGCCGCAAGGCCACCGTAGGACTTACGCAACACACCGCCGAGATAGCCTCTAAAAATGCTCTCTTCAAAGAGCGGAGCGAGCAACACGGCTGATATGAGCAACCATCCTCCGCCACCCAAAGCATCCTGATCTCCAGGCAGTAACGAAGAGAGTGGCTCAACTGCAATCGAGACAAACCACATAAGCACATAACCCGTCAGCAATCGAATGGGCGAGACAGAAAAACGAGTGTAGACGCACTCTTTAAGAGGCATTTTTCGCAGGCGAAAATAGATAAAGAGGAAGGCATAGCAAATGACCATCGATATCAAATAGGCGATCGCCACAAAACGCGCCTGCATAGAGGCCGCAGCCTCCAACACCTCGACATCGAAACTTGTTGTCATTGCCTCGCCAGGCATTCTCACTCCGAGCGCCAGGCATAATATTCCGCCCAGACCCATCGACACCACAAATGCAATGATGACCACCACGGCATCGAGCCATCCGAGCGATGCCGAGTGCGAGCTCTGGGATAATGGCGCCTGAGACGCTTTTACGGCCTCGTTATTAATGTTTTCCGACATAGTTTACACGGTTTTAGTTTGCTTTTACTGACCACAAAGTTAAGCATTTTTCGTCAATCGTTGTTTTATTTATTTTATTTTGCGTAAATTTGTCCGATTATATGCATTACTTTGCGCGCCAAGCCAACTTGGAGGCCGACGCAAAGTGGTTAAGAGCAAAAACATTACATTAGTCAACAGGATACAAATGGCAAAAGTAGTCGCATTAGCAAACCAAAAAGGTGGCGTAGGTAAGACCACCACAGCAATAAACCTCGCAGCCTCGCTGGCTCTGTTGGGCAAGAAGGTTCTTCTGCTCGACGCTGACCCGCAGGCAAATGCCACATCGGGCCTTGGCTTCGACATTGAGTTGGAGGGTATCTACGAGTGTCTGGTGGGCGAAAAGCGTGCCGAGGAGGTGATTTTACAGAGCCCCGACATCAAGAAGCTGTGGGTGTTGCCCTCGAGCATCGATCTGGTGGCGGCCGACACCGAACTGCCCAAGATGGAGAACAGTCACCACATCATCAAGAATGTGATTGAGCCCATTCGCGATAAGTTCGACTACATACTCATCGACTGCTCGCCTTCGCTGGGCTACACAACAGTGAACATACTCACCGCGGCTGACTCGGTGCTTATTCCCGTGCAATGCGAGTACTTAGCACTGGAGGGATTGAGCAAACTACTCAACACCATCAAGATTGTCAAGAGCGGTCTTAATCCTGAACTTGAGATCGAGGGTTTTGTACTCACAATGTATATGCGTAACCGACTGAACAATCAGGTGGCCAACGAGGTACGTGAGCACTTTGGCCCGCTGGCCTTCGACACCGTCATCCAACGCAACATACGCCTGGGCGAAGCACCCTCGCACGGCAAGCCCGTTATGCTCTACGACGCCGCCGCTACAGGTGCAATCAACTACCTAACGCTTGCCAAGGAGTTCCTCAAGCGCAACAAAAAAGCAAAACAAGCAACGAAATAAGATATGAAGCAGAAAGGTTTAGGACGAGGCTTGGATGCCATCTTCGGCACCGACAAGGTGTCGGTCAAGGCTACGCCTATGAATCAGATGGCCGAGATAGCCGTATCGGAGATTATACCCAACCCCACACAGCCACGTACGCAGTTCGACGACGAGGCCCTCGCAGAGTTAGCCTCATCGATTAGTCAACTGGGTATCATCCAGCCCATCACGGTAAAGAAGGGCGAGGGTGGCAAGTACATCATCATTAGCGGTGAGCGCCGTTGGCGTGCCTCACAGATGGTGGGTCTGGAGACACTGCCCGCCTATATCCGCGAGGCTGATGACGAGAACCTGCACGCTATGGCTCTGGTGGAGAATATCCAGCGTCAGGACTTGAACGCCATCGAGATTGCGCTCAGTATGCAGCGTCTTATCGACGAATGCGGTCTTACACAGGAGGCTATGGCCGAGAAGGTGGGCAAGAAGCGCTCAACCGTATCGAACTATATGCGATTGTTGAACCTTCCCAACGAGGTGCAGCTAGCCCTGAAGGAGGGCCTCATCACAATGGGTCACGCAAAGGCTATCGCAGGTATTGACGCCGAGAAGCAGGTGTGGGCACTCAAGAAGTGTCTCAAGAAAGCCTTGTCGGTACGTCAGGCCGAGGAGCTGGCACGCAAGTTGGCCGAGCAGGGTGACACTACACCCGCCTTGGAGGAGGAGTACCCCGAGTCATACTCACGTCTGGTGGAGAAGTTGGAGCGATTGTTCTCGGAGAACATAAGCATCAAACGTAGCAAGAATGGCGGAGGCAAGATTGTAATCGACTTTACATCAGACGAGGAGATTGACACATTCATCGAGCGTCTACACAACCGTTAAATGTACCATATGACAACACAACATTACCCACTCACTATACTATCCGCAAAGCTCTCTGCGAAGGCTCTGCGTGCCTTGTTGCGTGGGGTAATGATTCTGCTCCTTACGCTGACTATCGACAACGCCTCGGCGCAGACTCTGCGTCGCGGTGCGGTACAGCAGGTCACTGGAGGAGTGCTTATCGAGCGTTTGGACTCACTTGAGCAGGCTCGCGCTGACTCTATTGCCAATGTGCCCGAGCACCTCAAGCGCATAAGCGAGAAGCAGGCAAAGCATATCTCCGACTCCATAGCGCGCGTTGAGCGCCTTAAGGCTCGTGCCAAGGAGTTGGGACGCCTGGACGAGGATGGCAACATCATACCTCGCGAGAAGTGGTTTGGCGATTCGGTTGCGTTATCGCGTGTGACCATCCTATCGGCCGTATTGCCCGGCTATGGTCAGATTTACAACAAGCAGTATTGGAAGCTACCCATATTGTATGGTACACTCGGCACCTCAATAGGCCTTGCCGCCCACTATGGCAATCGCCACAAGCCCTTAAAGAAGGAGTTGGAGTTGATGTTCCAGAACGGAATGTCGCGCACAGAGGAGATGAACGCCCTGCAACGTCGCAAGATACAGGAGAACACAAAAAAGCAGATATTTATGGCCACGGCGGCCGCATCGTACATATACTTCATTGGTGATGCGGCGATGAACTACGCCACCAACGATGTGTCGGATGTAAAGAAGGCTACAACGCTATCGCTCATATTCCCTGGTGCAGGACAAGCCTACAACAAGAGTTACTGGAAGGTGCCAATTGTGCTGGGAGGAATGGCGTCGATGATATACGTAATCGACTGGAATAACCGTGGTTTCAACCGATTTAAGACAGCCTATGCTTTGCGTGCCGACTTCGACCAGAATCCCGACAAATACCCCGACGGAGTATCGAAGGATGAGTTTAGAGGTCGTTACTCGGCCACATTCCTCAAAAACCTGCGCGACTCATATCGTCGTAACCGCGACCTGAGTATCCTCATCACAGCTGGCGTATATGTATTCCAGGCTATTGATGCACACGTCGATGCACACCTCAAGGATTTCGATATTTCGGACAACCTGACGGTCGATGTAGACCCAATGTTCGACTATCAATACAACGAGTTTAATAAAGCCAATCCCGTGTTCGGATTCAACTTAAACTTCACATTCTAATTTATGAAAAACACTGCCACAAAACTTTTTCTCATACTACTGCTATGCCTTGGTGGAGCCACTTCGGCTAATGCACAGCTATTCAAACGCCAGAAGCTATCGGTCAAGGAGGAGCTCGCCATCGAGCGTCGTCGTGTAGACTCACTCACATCGGTCGTTGCCTCATATCGAACACGCGAGGATGAGCTGCAGCGTGAATTGGCCGCCGCACTCGAGGAGAAGAAGTACCGTCCGCAGACAACTATAACCATCGACTACACCCCGGCACAAGCCGATTCGCTGGCCGAGCAGTTGAGGGTGGAGCAGGTAAGCAAGGCATTCCAAAATTTCTTCGAGGAGTACATTTGCGAGCCCGAGACAATTACAACCGATACGGCTCTCGACTCGCTTTATACGGCGCGACTCAACGCTCTGGTGTCGCCCATACATCTGCCCTACAACGAGTTGGTGCGCTCATACATCAAGCGCTACACCGATAGTTCAGGTCTGATGAGCCGAGTGCTCTCGCTTGGTCAGTACTACTTCCCGATGATTGAGGAGGAGCTAATCAGAGCCGAGCTCCCAGTAGAGTTGCGTGCTATGGCAATTATCGAGTCTGCGCTGCAGGCCACCGCCATATCTCGTGTCGGAGCAGGCGGCTTATGGCAGTTTATGCCCGTAACGGCCCGCGCCTATGGTCTGGAGGTGAACTCTATGGTAGACGAACGCTTTGATCCCGCCAAGTCGACCGTGGCGGCGTGTAAGTATATGAAGGACTTGTACAAGATGTACGACGACTGGAGCCTGGCCATTGCGGCCTACAACTGCGGTCCCGGTAATGTAAACAAGGCCTTGGCTCGTACGGGAGGCAACCCCACATCGTTCTGGGAGGTATATTGGCATCTCCCACGCGAGACACGAGGATATGTACCCGCCTTCATCGCAGCAACATATGCATATGCCTACCACGAGGCTCACAACATCAAATACTCGAATCCGCCGATGCCCATTGCCGTTGACACGGTACACGTCGACAGAGTAATGCACTTGGAGCAGATTTCATCGACGATTGATGTTACGACCGATGCACTGAAGCTACTCAACCCCCAGTACAAGCTCGATATAATCCCGGCAAGCAACAAGAGTTACGCTCTAAAGTTGCCCACTAACCGCATTACTGAGTATATTGCACAGCAGGAGGCTATCTTCGCCAAGGACTCACTATATCTGAAGGAGTACCTCAACCCTACTGCCGTGCAAAAGAAGATTGCCGAGGCACCCACCGTATATCGCGTGAAAAAGGGAGATACGCTTGGCGCTATTGCACGCCGCTATGGTGTCACCACCAAGCAGCTGATGACGTGGAACAACCTCAAGAGTGCCAATAAGCTCAGCGTTGGTCAGCGTCTGCAAATTCGCAAATAACACTTCAAATGATATATAACGACCACGATACTATCGTCGCACCAGCCACCCCTATGGGTGGAGCATTGTGCATCATCCGCGTGAGTGGCGAGGATGCCATTGCCATATGCGACAAGATTTTTCGTGGCCACAAACGCCTTCTTGACGCCAAAGCAGCGTCGATTCTCTACGGCAACATTCAGGATGGCAACGAGGTTATCGACGACGTGCTTGTAAGCCTGTTTCGTGCACCACACTCCTATACGGGCGAGAATGCCATCGAGTTATCGGCTCACGGCTCACGATACACCGTGGAGCGCATCATTGCACTTATCACTAGGCACGGAGCACGCCTCGCCGAGGCTGGCGAATTTACTCGTCGAGCCTTTCTCTCAGGGCGAATGGATCTGTCGCAAGCCGAAGCCGTGGCCGACATCATTGCTGCCGATTCGCGTGCATCGCACGCCATAGCATCAACACAGATGCGTGGCGCATACTCTGACGAGTTGCAAAACCTGCGCAACAAACTACTAAATATCACATCGTTATTGGAGTTAGGGCTCGACTTTTCTGAGGGAGATGTTGAGTTTGCCGACCGTAGTCAACTGCGCCAGCTTCTCGAACTCACGCAGCAACGCGTAGAGACATTGGCTCGTTCGTTTGCACTTGGCAACGCCCTTAAGGAGGGATTACAGGTTGCCATTGCTGGACGCCCGAACGTGGGCAAGAGCACTCTGCTGAACCGCCTTGCGGGCGAGGACCGTGCAATGGTATCCGACATAGCAGGTACGACGCGCGACACGGTAGAGGTGACGTCAAATATAGCGGGTGTGATATATCGATTCATCGACACGGCAGGCCTGCACGAGACAAACGACAAACTGGAGCAGATGGGTATCGAACGTACCACGGAGGCTCTTCGTAAGGCTCGTATCATATTGTGGCTCACCGACGATGCGACGACCTCTTTTGAGAACGATTTGATTGGATATACCCCCACGGCTGAGCAACAGGTATACCGCATAATTACAAAGTGTGACATTGCACGCTCGGCAGATTGTGTGCCCACTCTGACTACCTACCCCACCCTACATCTATCGGCTCGTACGGGCGAAGGAATGGATAGTTTGCTTGTCGCGCTACAGTCATTTGCCGATGTCAGCGACGCATATCGCGGTGAGGTAATCGTATCGAACCATCGCCACTATGAGGCCCTGTGCCAGGCCGACGAAGCTCTCTCAACGGCTCTGAAGGCTCTTCACGACGGCATTCCGACCGATCTAGTAAGCGAAGACATCCGCCTAGCCATCCACCACCTCGGCACCATCACCGGCGAAATCACCTCAGAAGATATATTAAAAAACATCTTCTCACATTTCTGCATCGGAAAATAAATGGCACTTTTTTGAATTGAAAACGGATGCAAAGAAAACCGTATAAAACGCAAATATCAGCAATTAAAATGCTATAAAACAGCAGATTGCGGTATTTGCGTTTCTTTGCATGCGAAATCGTTG
>JAZQSN010000043.1:0-8593 GCA_045630065.1 Alistipes sp. | reverse complement strand
CAAAAATTCGATGCCCTCGAGATTCTCGGCGCGATAGTAGGGGCGCACGTTAAATCCCTCGGCAGTTTTCCATACGAGTTTACGCTCGTAGTCAGCACCTTTAAGGTCTGTTGTAATGACTGCTTCCCACTGCTCGGTCGAGACCGCGGGGAACTCAGCGAACAACTTTTCTCTTTCGGTATTAGCCATAATTGTTCGAAAATTTAGATTTTAGTGTATGTTATGTGTTTTGTATGTTTATTTGCTACAAATTACGATTCCGAAATAGAATCACGCAAAGGTAATATATTTTATATAAAAAAAGGAATCTTCCACTGATAAATTAACGTTAATTTGATATTGCACGCCCCTTTTTTGCGATTGGGTGCGGGTGGTTGGTGTGAGGGTGTTTTGTGTTAGTGTGCGACAAAAGGAGTAAAACTATTCTAAAAGGGTATAAATAATGAAATTTATGAAAATTTGCATTTTTGCCGTTTGTAGATGAAAAATGCGGTGGAAATCCGAAAAAGTGGTGCGAAAATAGGCAGTGTGGCGCAAATTTTAGGGTTGTTTTGCGAAAAATGGGTGTAAAAATGTGTGATTTTACGAAAAATATCTATTTTTGTGACGTGGCAAAGTTTTGCGGGAAAATGGAAATTTGTTGTTTTTTGAAAAATGCTTTGCCCACGAAGATGTGTAAATAAACAGAATCAGATATATGTTAAGATTTAAGATGGTTGAGGCGGCGCTTAATCATAGCGCCATTGAGGTTGAGGCTCCGAGCGCTCGCCCCTCTGATTATTTTGGTTGCAAGGTCTTTGGTCGTGCCGTGATGCGTAAGTATCTCGATAAGCCTACCTACGAGGCTCTGCTCAGCACGATGGATAACGGCACTCCGCTCTCGCTGGAGCTGGCCGATAGTGTGGCAGCAGGTATGCGTCAGTGGGCATTGGATAATGGTGCCGACCACTACACCCACTGGTTTCAGCCGCTGACAGGCGGTACGGCCGAGAAGCACGACTCGTTCTCAGACCCCGACGGCAAGGGCCTTGTTATCGAGTCATTCTCGGGTAAGGTGCTGGCCCAGCAGGAGCCCGACGCATCGTCGTTCCCCAATGGCGGTATCCGCAACACCTTCGAGGCTCGCGGCTACTCGGCGTGGGACCCCACATCACCCGCCTTTATCGTTGACACAACGCTCTGTATCCCCACCGTTTTTATTGCATATACGGGCGAGGCTCTGGATTATAAGGTGCCTCTGTTGCGCTCAATCTCGGCTGTTGATAAGGCTGCTACGGAGGTGTGCCACTATTTTGATAAGAATGTAAACCGAGTATATACCTATTTGGGTTGGGAGCAGGAGTACTTCCTCGTTGATGAGAGCCTGTGGGCTGCCCGCCCCGACCTTGTACTTACGGGTCGTACGCTGATGGGTCACGAGGCTGCTAAGAATCAGCAGTTGGAGGACCACTACTTCGGTGCTATTCCTGCACGTGTTATTAACTTTATGAAGGAGTTGGAGTATGAGAGCTTGAAGCTCGGTATTCCTGTCAAGACACGCCACAACGAGGCTGCGCCGGGTCAGTTTGAGTTGGCTCCCGTGTATGAGGAGGCTAACCTTGCAAACGACCATAACCAGCTGTTGATGACCATTATGGATAAGATTGCTCGCCGTCACCACTTCCGTGTATTGTTGCACGAGAAGCCTTTTAAGGGTATCAACGGTTCGGGTAAGCATAATAACTGGTCGCTCGGAACAGATACGGGTGTAAATCTTTTCGGCCCGGGTAAGACTCCATCGGAAAATCTGCAGTTTATTACCTTCTTGGTGAATGTCATTGCGGCTGTGCATAAGCATAACGGATTGTTGAAGGCTTCGATTATGAGTGCATCGAATGTTCACCGTTTGGGTGCTGCCGAGGCGCCTCCCGCCATTGTGTCAGCATTCCTTGGCTCGCAGATTTCGTCAGTGCTTGATAATCTCGAGCGTAGCGAGAGCGACGATGCCATTCGTTTTGATGCCAAGAGTGTATTGAAGATGAGTGGCGTGTCGCAGATTCCCTCAATCTTGTTGGATAATACCGACCGTAACCGTACCTCGCCCTTTGCCTTTACGGGTAACCGCTTTGAGTTCCGTGCTGTCGGCTCGTCCGATAACTGCGCCGAGGCTATGATTACACTCTGCACGGCAGCTGCCGAGCAGCTCACTGAGTTCAAGCGTGAAGTGGATGCCAAGATTGAGAAGGGTGTGAAGAAGGAGCGTGCTATATATGAGACTCTGAAGCGATTAATCAAGCAGTGCAAGGTGATTCATTTCGATGGTAATGGCTACTCCGAGGAGTGGCGTCGTGAGGCTGCACGTCGTGGTCTGGATTGCGAGACATCAGCACCGCTCTTGTTTGACCGTTATCTCGACCCTGCAAGCATTAAGATGTTTAATGATATGGGTGTATATAATCGCGTGGAGGTTGAGGCCCGTACCGAGGTGAAGTGGGAGACTTACACCAAGAAGATACAGATTGAGGCTCGCGTATTGGGCGATATTACAATGAACCATATCATCCCCGTAGCGTCGAAGTATGAGGCGGTTTTGCTCGATAAGGCGTATAAGATGAAGCAGTTGGGACTGAACTATGATTCCGATATGGAACTTATCCGCGAGATTCAGCACCATACATCTACTATCCAGCATCTCGTGGGTGAGATGATTGAGGCTCGTAAGGTGGCTAATCGTATTGAGGATCAGCGCTCAAAAGCTATTGAATATCACGATAAGGTGGCTGTGTTCCTCGGACAGATTCGCGATCATATTGATCGCATGGAGGAGGTTATCGACGATCAGTTGTGGCCTCTGCCCAAGTATAGAGAGTTATTGTTTATCCGATAAACGAAAAAGATAGATTTCCAAATTTGGAAATCTATCTTTTTTTAAGGGTATGCAGTACGGGAACACTTTTGTGCATTGTCTTAGTTCATAATCTTGGTATATACGTCGATTAGTTTTGTGGCACACTCCTCGTCCGAGTATCTCTCTTGTGCTATTGCGCACGCTGCCTGGCGTTTACTCTCATACAGGGATGACGATGTGAGCATCTGCTCAAGTGCGTCGGCTAATCCTTCGGCGGACTCATCGCTATACAGCAAGCCACCTTCTCCGACAATCTCGGGGAATGAACCTCGCTGGGGCTCAACAACAGGTCGTCCTGCGGCATAGGCCTCGCATATGTATAATCCTACGCCTTCATCAAATTGCAGCGGAACGCTCACAAGCGATACCTCCTTGTAGAATCGGTGATGAGCTAGGGGCGAGTACTCCTGCTCGATAATGACATCTTCCATATATGGACTCAGTATATTGCGTACGTCTGTCAGGAACTTGTTGTCGGAGCCTGTGTTGCCGCCGCCTATGCGCAACTTTAGATTGGCAATGCTGCCTCGTTGTTTGAGTATAACGAAAGCTCTGGCGAGCGTATCCAGGCCATCAAGGTCGTTCATACGATAGAAGAAGCCGATGGTCGGGTATTCTGGTAGCGAGGCTTGATAATACTTCTTGATGTTGATACCGGGATATATCACCGCGGGATTGAGCGAAGGCACCTTCTGCGTTGCTATGCTCTTATAGTAGTTGCTGGTTGTAATAAAGGCGTCAACATATGAGGCATTTGCCTCGATAGCTTCCCATGCCAGTTTGGACCATTTGCCCTGCAGGGAGTCTATCCATACCTCTTCGTCCTGCAGCGAGCATACCACAGGCAGGTTTAATTGCTGCTTGATGGGGGCGGCTATGCCGATCAGAAGCGACGATGAAAGATGCACGATGTCGGGCTTGCCCTGCTGCTCAATCCAGTTAATCAACTTGCTGACGTTGCTCTTGAAAGCTCCGCTTCGACCTGTAATCATCGACATTGTTATGCCCTCCATGCCTTTGGCCGAAGTCGTGCCCGACATCGAGGCTGCGAGGCGCAGGAATGGTTTTGATGAGCAAAGGCGTGTTATCCACTTTGGCATATTACCCTTTTTGAATAGGGTCTGTTCGATGAAGTATGATACAGCGGAAAAGAAGATGGGCACACCATTTGTAGCGTGTTGTGTAGGTAGATATAACGGCAAAATGGTCACGTCATGCCCCGCCTTGATTAGAGCCGAAGCCTGCAATGAGTCTCTGAAGCAGTTGCCGCAGTAAAACGAGTCGCCTGCGCTGGGGCTAATGATCAATATTTTCATAGTCGCTTATCGTGTAATCTATTTAGGAGAGTTGTGAAAAATCGCCTGCAACAACCGTTACCATATCTTCCGGAGCGAGGTAGCGTTGTGCCAGCGTGAGCAACTCGTCGGGTGTAGTCTGGCGTATGCGTTGCAGGTTCTCCTCTATCTGGTGATTGTCAAAACCGCACAGGATATTCTCGGTCGTAACATCGGCAATGCCGAAAGGTCCGTCGAGGATGCGCATCATCTCACCAGCCATAATATTCTTCACCAGTGCCAACTCCTGCTCGGGGACCTTCTCTTCGCGTAGGCGCTCAATCTCGTATGCAATCTGACGTAAGGCCTCGTCGGTAACCTCTGCACCCACCTGAGTGGCAATGGCAAGGTAGCCCGTATGCTGGAAATTGACCATTGCCGAGAATACGCCATATGTAAATCCGTTGCGCTCGCGCAGATTCTGCATCAAACGTGAGCCGAAGTAGCCGCCGAGCAGGGTCGAAAGCACCTGCATAGGCACAAACTCATCGTGCGAGCGGGGGAAGAGCAGGCGTCCCATTCTGATTGAAGATTGCATAGCGCCATCGTGCTGCACTCGTACATTATAGCGAGTGTCGTAGGGCGGAAACTCTACTTTAGTGATAGCATTCGATGTGGGTATCTGGCTGGCAATGCGTATTATGCGTTGTAGTACATCGTCGCTGATGGCGCCACTGCACACTACAATGCAGTTTTGAGCCGTGTAGTGAGTGCGGTAGTGCTCCTCGATATGCTCACGGCAGAGTGTGTCGTAGGCACTCTCGGGAAACGATACTCCGTAGGGGTGCTTGTCTCCAAAGATGGCGTGGGCAAAGTTCTCGCGTGCGATGGTCTCCACCTTGCGACGCTCGATAGCGAGCTGCTGGCGACGCTTGTCGCGATAAGTTGCCACCTCGGCCTCGGGGAAGGTGGGGTGGAGTATAACCTCCTCGATAACCTCGGCCGTCTGTGGAAAGAACTTCGATAGAGCGCAGAAGGTTATGTAGGAGTAGTCGCGATCGATGTTTATGTCGAAGTAGGAGCCGTAATAGTCGAGCTTCTCGGCTATCTGTTGTGAGGTCATATTGCAGCTGCCCTCGGCCAGCATATTGGCCGTAGCCGATGCGGTGAAGGGATGCCGCTGAGTGGTGGAGCCGGCGTGGAAGACGAACGACACGCGTACCACCTCGTACTCGGGGCAATTGATGGTATATATGGGTGTGCCGTTGTGGGCAGAATATTTGGTAGCTTCGGGTACCTCGATTGTGGCTGGTATAGTCAGGGGTGGCTGCTTCATCGTTTTGCTCTGTAGATTAGTGTTGATGAGTTCTCCGGGCGGAATGTACGAGATGAGAACGAGGCTACGTCGTCGGCCGAGAGTGAGCGGTAAATCTTCACCTCGCGGTTAATCAGCCCCAGGTCGCCAATCATCTCGTAGTAACCCAGATTCATTGCTTTGTTCATTACGTTCAACTCGCCAAACAGAGTGTTGGCCTCAAACTTATTCTTAACCTTCTCCAGTTCGTAGGCAGTGATGTTGCCACGCTGCAGGTCGGCTATCTCCTCCCATATAGCTGCCTCGGCCTCGGCCTCCGATGTGGAGGGTAGGAGTTGGCCCGTGAAGACAAACATCCCACGGTCTACGTCTCCCGAAATGTAGGCATTAGTGCTGGCAAAGAGTCGCTTTTGCTTGATTAGTCGCTCATAGAGGCGTGCCGAGTCGCCACCAGCCAACAAATCAGAGGTCATATCGCCGAGGAAGAAGTCGCGCGAAAGACGGTTGCCCATCTGGAAGGCTATGGTTATGGTTGTGGCGGGCACATCACGCTCAACCTCAAGGCGTCGTGCTGCGCTCTGCTCGGGCTCGGGCTCAATGGTGGGAATCGTGTAGCGGGTATCCTCGATGCCACCAAACCACTTCTCGGCAAGTTCGAATACACGCTCGGGCTCGATGTCGGCCGACACCGATAGGATGGCATTCGAGGGGTGGTAGAATCGGCGGTAGAAGTCGCGAATCTCCTCTACGGATGCCTGCTCGATGTGGTCGGGCGTAAGGCCTATGGTTGCCCAGCGGTAGGGGTGGGTGGTGTAGACCATATCGCGAAGAAGCATATTCAAATCGCCATATGGTTGGTTGAGATAGCGCTGGCGGAACTCCTCGATAACTACACGCTTCTCAATCTCGATAGCCTCGCTCGATAGGTTGAGTCCCGTCATACGGTCGCTCTCGAGCCAAAGTGCGGTCTCGATATTGGCCACGGGCAGGGTGATGTAGAAGTCGGTGTAGTCGTTGTTCGTAAAGGCGTTATTGTCGCCACAGGCCATCTGCACAGGTGTGTCGAAGTCGGGGATGGCTACTGTGCCACGAAACATAAGATGCTCGAACAGATGTGCCAAGCCAGTGCGCTCGGGACGTTCGTTGCGGGCTCCTACCTTGTAGAGTATATTCACGGCGGCCATACGTGATGCGCGGTCGTGGTTGGCTATTACGGTAAGCCCGTTTTGCAGTGTGTGTTTATCGTAAGTAATCATATCTGTGTGCAAACTTACACAATAATGCGAGAAAAACAAAGAAGTTCACCAACAAGCTTGCTTTGGTGGTGCATTCGCTAAAGGGCCATCGCTTATGGTCGTTGCCACACGGCTATAGTAAAAAACAAGGGTGCCCTGTCGGACACCCTTCCGTGTGAAAACTATAAATTTTGCAACTGGCTGCGGTCCATAACTCTCCACGCAGGATGCACCTCGTTGTCCTGATGTGCGGCCTTGCGCACGCGCTCGTAGAAGAAATTAAGTATGGCGTTTGAGTCGCTGGCGAATGCTTTGTCCTTCATTCGCTCTTCGAACTCGGCCTTAAGCGCAGAATCCTTGGCCAGCAACTCGCGACCCTTCTCCTCCATATATCCCAGACGAATCCAGAACTCGTTGGTGGGTTGCAGCACCTGATTGAAGAAGCCCCAATATACCAATGAGCCGGGTGCCGAGGGCTCCAACAACCAAGCGGCCAAGCGTGCCGAAGGCTGATTCATATCGATGAGAATACTACCTGCAGGGTATTCCAGAGTTTCGGTCTGTGTGGTGTAGTCGGTCTTGACTACAGGGATGCGGCCCTCGCTCTGGCGGGTTGAGAAGGTAGCACCGCTATAGCGGTAGGTCTCAACCTCCACCTTCTTGGGCTCGGTAAGGCGGGTGTACTTGATGTCGTGCAGGTCGAAGAGTTCGATTACGTTGCTCCACTGAGGCATAAAGATATAGGCCTCAGGAAGTTGAATTGACGAAGATGATTCGTAAGATGTGATAAGGGGAGCCTTTACGGTGATGGGCTTGTCGTAGTTGTGACGAGTCCAGTCGGCACCTGAGAGATCACTCTTTACGGTCTCACGCTCCCAAGCCAGGTAGTCTACCCATACGCTGTCGCGATTTACGGCACGATAGGTCAAATCCATAGGAGTCTTGCGGTACTCGGGAGTGCTTACTGCTAGGTCGGTACGGCGGATAACCTCACGCAGCTCATCCTTGTTGGCGCCAATGATGCGAGCACTTGCTTTGATGGCCTCGATTGTGCACATAACACGCTGTTTGTAAGGTTTGTAGATGTGATTCTCCAACAGTAGTCCGATACGGTTGCGGGCGGCTACATACGACTCCGAGTAGCGGGGGTCGTAGAGGTTGATGAAGATACCTTGCTCGGGTGCATTCGAGTTGCGGAACGATGCGTAGATGAACATCGGGAAGCCCACCTCGGTCATCTGCTCGTTGAGCTGCTTCTCGTATACATTGGTGGTCCACTCACGAAGTCCCTGCTCCATCATTGTGCCGTGATTCTCGATGGCATAGGTGGTCACATACTGGAAGTCGGCACCGTTGGTTACGTGTACGTCAATGAAGAGTTCGGGCATCCAGCGGTTGTATAGCTTGAGCCAAGCACGCATCTCGGGTGCGTCGGCCTTCAAGAAGTCGCGGTTGAGGTTGAGCTGCTGTGCAGTGTTGCGAGTTCCCAACTCCTCGGGACCATTCTGGTTGATGCGGTTAGTGGCGCGGAAGTCCTCGTGGCCATCGACATTGAATACGGGAATAAGAAGGAAACTAACGTTGTCGAGAAGCTCGATATCTTTCTGGTGTACAACCATATCGCGAACCATGATCATCGAAGCGTCCTTGCCGTCAGGTTCACCTGCGTGGATGCACGACTCAACCAAAATAATAGCGCGGCCACGCTTGCGAATCTGCTCGGGCGAGGTGAGTCCATCCTTGTCGACAATGACGAGCGAAAGGTCGCGTCCCTGGGGACTGGTGCCAAACAATTCGATGTTGACCATCGGCGAATAGTCGGCCAGCTTCTTGAAGAACTCCATAGTCAAGTCGGAGGCCAAGCGGTCTTAGGAAGACAAAG
>JAZQSN010000042.1:0-35206 GCA_045630065.1 Alistipes sp. | reverse complement strand
GGGCCCGATATGCGTCCCACATAGCGGTGTACGGCTGCCGCCGGGCAACTGCACTCCTTGGTGGGGTGGTTATAGTATCCGCAGGGGCAGGGGTTCATCGATGCCACCAGCGTAAAGTTAGACGGATAGTCGACCGTGTAGCGAACACGCGAGATGGTGATATGCTTATCCTCCATCGGCTGACGCAACACCTCCAGCACCGAGTGTCCAAACTCGGGCATCTCGTCGAGGAACAACACTCCGTTGTGAGCCAGCGACACCTCGCCCGGTTGGGGAGAGTTACCTCCGCCAATGAGTGCCATAGGCGAAGCCAAATGGTGGGGCGCACGGAACGGACGCTGACACATAAGGCCCTTGACAGCTCCCAACTTACCTGCCACGGAGTGAATCTTGGTGGTCTCCAACGCCTCCTCGGTGCTCATAGGGGGCATAATCGAGGGCATACGTCGGGCGAGCATAGTTTTACCCGAGCCCGGAGGGCCTATCATAATTACATTGTGTCCACCCGCCGCGGCAATCTCCAACGCTCGCTTGGCGTGCGACTGACCCTTCACATCAGCAAAGTCGTCGGCATAGGGCTGCGCCTCCACGCTTTGCAGCATAGTGCTCTGCGCTGGGGTAATCTCCACCTCGCCATTGAGCGAAGCGGCCACCTCGCGAAGCGTTGCCACGGGCAGTACCTCGATACCCTCTACCACGGCGGCCTCGTCGGCATTTTCGCAGGGAACATATACTCGGCTATAGCCCATACGTTGCGCCTCGGCAACAACGGGAAGCACTCCTCTAACTCCTCGTATAGCGCCATCCAACGATAGCTCGCCCACGAAGAACGAATCTTTCAGGCGCTCAGCCACAATCTGGTCGGTAGCGGCCAATATAGCCACTGCAATGGGCAGATCGAAGCCCGAGCCCTCCTTGCGCAGGTCGGCAGGAGCAAGGTTTACGACGCACTTGCGTGCGGTCATACGGTAACCCGAATTCTCGAAAGCCGAGCGTATGCGTTGCTCGCTCTCGCGCACAGCATTGTCGGGAAGGCCGACAAGGAAAAGGCCCAAGCCACTGCCCGTGATGCTCACCTCGACCACAACCTCTACGGCTCCGATGCCTGCCACGGTTCCCGTATGTGTGCGAATTACCATAGTATCTCTCTTGTATAACTTATCTCGTTAATCCGTATATCAGTTCGCTCCCAACTGCATACCTTGCGGCAAAGCCGCATCTACAAATCTGACCCACCCCTAAACCCCCGCCTCAGGCAGGGACTTTGGTCGCCGCAAACGGCTCCGTGTTGCAAGACCAAAGGTTAGGTCTATATATCAAAACCCAATTTTGAATTTTGAATTTTGAATTCTACATTTTGCATTTAGAACGGCACCTCGTCCGTGAGAGGGCGTTGTTTATCCATATTCACAGGGCCTTGATTGAGGTCGAACTCACCTCCCATCGACGAGCCCAAACCACCCGCCGCAGGCACTGCCATTTCGTCGTCACTGCCTATGCTGCTGGCAATCTCCTGATAACCACCCGCCGTTGAGCCTGCATCGGCATCCATATCGGCAAAGCGTGCCTGATCCTTGAGAAAACGCAACGGTATGTCGCATACGGCACCATTACGGTGCTTGGCCAGGATAATCTCAGCCATACCTGCCGTGGGCATACCATTCTCATCGGTCTGTATGCCGTAGTACTCGGGACGGTGGATGAATGCCACAATGCCGGCATCCTGCCCGATGGCTCCCGACTCACGAAGGTCGCTAAGCTGAGGTCGCTTCGAGCCGCCACGGGTCTCCGTAGCACGGCTAAGCTGCGACAGAGCGATGATAGGTACGTTGAGCTCCTTGGCAATCGCTTTCAGCGTACGCGAGATGAAGGCCACCTCCTGCTCGCGGTTACCCTTCGAGTCGGCGTTGCCGGTCATAAGCTGCAGGTAGTCGATGATAATAACCTTAATACCCTCGTGGATATGCAGTCGGCGTGCCTTCGAGCGGAACTCGAAGACCGAAAGCGCAGGCGTGTCGTCGATAAAGAGCGGTGCTTCGCCCAGGGGTTTGGTGGCACTCTCCAGATGGCGCCACTGCTCGGGCGTGAGGCGTCCCGACTTAACGTCGTTACCCTGCAAGCCTGTCTCGGCAACGATCAATCGCATCATCAACTGCACCGACGACATCTCAAGCGAGAAGAAGGCTACGGGTGAGGCGTGGTCGATAGCCATATTGCGGGCCATCGAGAGCACGAAAGCGGTCTTACCCATTGAGGGACGGGCCGCCACGATGATAAGATCGCTGGGCTGCCAGCCGAGCGTCACACGGTCGATAGCCATAAATCCCGACGCCACACCATTGAAGGCCGAGGTGTTCTTGCTGGCCTCCTCGATCTGGTCCATAGCACGGCGCAACACATCCTTGGCATTCTGTACCGAGCGCTTGACGTGGCCCTCGGCAACGGCAAAAATCTCACTCTCGGCAAAGCCAATCAGATCGGTCACATCCTGATCCTCGTCATAGGAGCGACGCTGAATCTCGGTGGCCGAGCGGATAAGCTCGCGCTGTACATACTTCTGCGCAATAATCTTGGCGTGGAACTCAACGTTAGCCGCCGAGCCCACACGCTGGGTGAGCTGAGCAAGGTAAGCCGCACCACCCACCTTCTTGAGCTCCTTGCGTGACTTAAGACGCTCGGTGACGGTGTAGAGGTCGATGGGTTTGAGTTCGGCCGAGAGCGACTCGATAGCCTGATAGATGAGTCGATGCTCCTCGGTGTAGAATGCCGCAGGGGTGATATACTCCTGCACGGCTATGACGCTGTCGCTCTCCAACATAAGAGCACCCAGCACAGCCTCCTCGAGCTCGACAGCCTGAGGGGGCACAACACCTGCAGCATCGGTGAGCGTCTCAAACGCAGCACGATTGCGCGATGAAGGGTTATAATCTTTTGCCATAATTTGCTTGTGGTTTTGTTTTCCGAATCACACCCTCATTCCGCTCTGCCTTGGCCGTTGGAAGCAGCCTCGGGCCCAGAAAAACGGGCACAAAAAAGCCTCCTCGGAAAAGGGTATAATTTTCAGAATTCAAAATTATAAAATTTTGAGCAAACGACAAGTGACAAAAGGAAGAAAGTTATGAACATTGCCGCGATTGATAACCATTATCCCTGCTGATGCAGACTTCGGCGAGTGGTGGCCAGCACCGCAACGCTCAATCGGCAATCGGGCAGAGCTTGCAAGATGGTCTCGCCAAGCGAGATTATAGTGGCACCTGTGGTGAAGACATCGTCCACCAAAAGAATGTGTTTGCCTCTAAGTGCATCGATACTTCGAACACGGAAAATGCCCTCAACATTATCCCAACGCTGAATGGGGTGCTGACGGGTCTGGCTACGATTGTAGCGGTGGCGCTTGACGCTGCGAGTATCCACCTCAACGCCAAGCTCGCGTGCTATGCCGCGTGCTATGTACTCCGACTGATTGTAACCTCGCCACATCCTGCGTCCCCAATGCAGGGGCACAGGCACAACGACATCGACATCGGCATAGAGACCCGATTCGCGCATCAGCGCTCCATACCAGCGACCAAAACGATAGGCAGTGAGCCAACGGCCAAAGTATTTGAAGCTATGCACAGCTTCGCGCCACGGACTGCCTTCGACATACCAGAAAAGAGCCGAGGCGTGCTGCATAGGCAATAGTCCCCAGAAGCGTTCCATCATCGGATTAGTGGGTTGAAGCCACAGGTTAGTGAGCGGTGCCGTAGCCTCACACAGCGAGCATACCACCTCACGCGTGGGTGGCAACTCCCCGCCACAGACAGGGCATATACGAGGTAGAAAGAGTGAGCGCATATCGGCCCACAGGCTACTGAACATCGACATCGATTGTAGACTTAACCTGTTTGTAGTCGCTACGAGCAGAGAATGAATCCATCACCTGACGCAGAATCTCGCGAGCCCGCGCCATCGAGCGACCATTCTCGATTTTGAGCTGAATTGACAAGATATATTCGCCACGAATTCTATCCACCATAGGAGCCACCGGCCCCGTCACTCGGCGACCGAATTTCTCACGCAGGGTTTGAGCCAGCGATGCCGCTGCGGCATACAATCGTTGGCGGTTTTCGTCACGCAACGTGAGCTGCACAAGACGCGAATATGGAGGATATGAAAAGGCGTGACGCTCAGCTAGTTCCGAGCGTGCCATTGCCTCATAGTCACCTCTCGACAACCACCCTATCACGGGGTGTTCGGGCTCGGAAGTCTGCACCACCACAACACCCTCGCGTTCACGTCTTCCGGCACGGCCTGCCACCTGCATAAGCAGCTGGAAAGCACGTTCCGAAGCACGGAAATCGGGGGCATAGAGCAGGTTGTCGGCATTGAGCACACCCACCACCGAAACGGCTCCAAAATCAAAGCCCTTGGTAATCATCTGCGTGCCGACAAGGATGTCGGTCTGCCCCTGCTCGAAGGCTCGCACGATGCGGTTGTAGGCACTCTCCGAAGTGGTCGTATCGCGGTCGAGGCGTGCCACACGAGCCTGGGGAAAGAGTTCGGCAATAGCCTCCTCGACACGCTCAGTGCCGAAGCCCATAGCCTTCAAATCGACCGTCTCGCACTGCGGACAGGAGCGGGGCACGGCGGCTGTATAGCCACAGTAGTGGCACTCCATACGCTCCGAGGAGCGGTGCTGCGTCAAGGTTACGTTACACGAAGGGCAACGCGGTGTCCAGCCACAGCCACGGCACTGCACGAAGGGGGCGAAGCCTCGCCTATTCTGGAAGAGCATAACCTGCTCGCCTCGCTGAAGGGCATCGGAGATGGAGTTTATGAGTATCTGGTTGAAGTGCGCACGGCGTTCGCCACGCTTGACCGAGCGCATAGTGTCGGATATGATGATGCGAGGCTCACGCGATGAGCCATAACGTTCGACGAGGGTCGAGTAGTCGTATTTGCCCCACTGCGCATTGGCATAACTTTCGAGCGAAGGGGTGGCACTACCCAGCACCACACGAGCGCTATAGAGCGAGGCGAGCACAATGGCCACGTCGCGACCCTGATAGCGGGGTGAGGTATCACTCTGCTTATAACTCGAGTCGTGCTCCTCGTCGACAATGACAAGTTGTAAATGTCTGAGTGGCAGAAACAGTGCCGAACGGGCACCGATAACCAGCTCGCCGCCCTCGCTGCCCATCAGTCGAAGGTAGGTCTCCGAGCGACGTAGGGATGTAAGGCGCGAATGGTAGGCCGTAAGGCGTGAGCCGAAGACTCGCTCCATACGGTCGAGGAGCTGTGTCGTGAGAGCAATCTCAGGCACCAGCAACAGCACGTCGCCACCACGCTCCAGCACCTCGGCTATAAGGTTCATATATATTTCGGTCTTGCCCGAGCCTGTAACACCACGCAACAGATGCACCTTCTGCGAAGAACGGATGGCGTCGGCTACACGCTGCTGCGCCTCGGTCAGCGCAGGAGCCGAGAAGCCCACGCAGGCGTTGCGCTCAACCGAGCGGGGACGTTGCACCACATCGATGTATCCGGCCTTACGCAGGGCTGCAATCTGCGCCGAGTCGCAATCGAGCAGACGGCGCGGCATCTCGCCCAGCGAGTTGAGCTTCGAAGCATCGAAGGTGAGTATCTGCCTCAAAATCTGACTACGGCGTGGTGCACGACGCTCAATGCGGTCGCACTCGGCTGCGAGTTGTTCACGCTCGCGCCACTTTTCTGTAAGCGAGATATAGCCCTCGGTGCGTGGATGAAACTCCTCGCGCGAGAACTCCTCATCCGACGAGCCTCGGGGCTTAATGAGCGAGGGCAGCGCCACACGCATAACCTCGCCAAGAGTACACATATAATAGTCGGCCATCCACTCCCACAACTGTCGTTGCTCATCGTCGAGCAGGGGGTGATCGTAGAGGCGACGACCCACGGGCTTTATGCGCTTTACGCTGGGGCGCTCATCGTGCAGACGCCAGACGATGCCCGTGTAGATATTTTTCGGGCCAAACTGCACCGCTACGGCATCACCCACGCGCAAGGCCTCGCCCTCCGCCCCCTCGGGGATGGAGAAGCAGTAGGCGGGTTGCGCCAAGGGGAGTACTATGTCGGCAAAAAGTGGCATTTGAAGCCAAAGATAAGAATTTTCGAGAATAAAAACGGGGCGAGCGAACTTTTTTCTTTGCAAAATAATTACATTTGTGGAACAATAATCAGCAATATGAAAAAACTTTTTCTACTTATCTTCCTTATAATTGGAACCCTGCAACCAGCAGCCTATGCCCAAAGTTTCGACGAGGTTGTAAAGAAATTCGAGGACAAGAAGGGCGCCGAGGTTCTCAAAGTGCCAGGAGTACTGATGAAAATGGCCTTGGCCTTTGCCGACGAGGACAAGGATATGCCCCGCGAGGCGATGGTGTTCCTCAAACACATAACATCGATGACAATACTCGATTTGTCGGATTGCAACGACGCCGACAAGCAGGCCTTCGCAACGGCTATGAAGAGTTTGACAATAGATGATTTTGAGCCTATCGATACGGGAGATGTTGAGACCGCACGAGTATTCTTCCACAAGGGGAAGAAGAAGAACCAGATGATAATGGCCTCCTATGATGGTGAGAGCTACTCGCTTGGACTTATGACAGGCCGCTTCGACGAGGCGTTGGCTGCGATGTATGCCACCGCGAGCAAAGACAAAGAAGAAAAGAAATAACAAACCTGAGCGACAATGGTTTATCACTGGGGCGATAGCCGCCGCTTCAACTCCTACGCGGCACACTTCAAACGCATTTTTGGCCACCGAATGCAGAAGGTGACTATCAATGCGGGCTTCACCTGCCCCAACCGCGACGGCACACTATCCAGAGGTGGTTGCACCTTTTGCGACAATGCTGCCTTCACTCCATCATACTGCGACAGTGGTAAGAGCATCACACAGCAGATTGACGAGGGAGTGGAGTTTCACCGTCGCCGCTACCGCACCGCCGAGCAGTACCTGGCCTACTTCCAATCCTTCTCCAACACCTACGCTCCGCTAGAGCAGCTGCGCAAGTGTTACGACGAGGCGCTGGCCCACCCCTCAATTGCGGGCATAGTGGTAGGCACACGCCCCGACTGTGTCGACGAACAGAAGCTGGACTACTTCGCCACGCTCGCACGCGAAAAATATGTAACAATAGAGTATGGCGTGGAATCGTGTTACAACTCTACCCTTGAACGCATTAACAGAGGCCACGACTTTGCCGCAGCCCAGCGGGCCATACGCCTGACGGCCGAGCGAGGCATACACTGCGGAGCCCACTTCATATTGGGTCTGCCGGGCGAGAGCGACGAGATGATAATAAACCAGGTGGAGCGCATAAATGCCCTGCCACTGACAACGGTAAAGTTCCACCAACTGCAACTATTCCGTGGCACGGCTTTGGCGGCCGAGTACGACGCCCACCCCGAGCGATTTCGTTTCTGGAGCGTGGAGGAGTACATCGAGCTCTTCATTGAGGTGTTGCGCCGACTGCGTCCCGACATCGTCGTGGAGCGCTTTGCAGGCGAGGCACCACCCCGCTACCACCACACCCAAGGGTGGGGTTTGGTACGCAACGAGCAACTTTTGGCTATGCTCGATAGAAGATTGGAGGATAAAAATGCATATCAAGGAGAATTTTTTAATATATTTGCGCCCGAAAAGCGATAATACTATCTTTTAGTAATGTATTAACGCCTTTCGAATTACAATTTATAAGTGGTTAGGTTATGAATTTATCATTATCAAAGGTTGCCGTAGGCGTCAAGGAGTATCTGTTGATGTCGGTCGGTATGTTTCTCTACGCCTTCGGATGGGTGGCTTGCGTAATCCCCGCAGGAGGTATGGGTGGTGGTGCGACAGGTTTGTCGATGATCTTCAACGCTATCTTCCCCGCCATCTCGATTGGTACATTCGTATTTATTATCAACGCCATTTTGCTCATTGTGGCAGGATTTATTGTTGGATGGAACTTCGGCATTAAGACCATCTTCTGCATCTCGATATTATCAGTGGCGATGGACGTATGGGGAATTGTGTTGCCCGAAAATATATTGGCAATCTACACCGAGAGTATCGACTCGCACAACATTCTGCTCGTAATTCTTGGAGCGGTGCTGGCAGGAGCAGGAGTGGCGCTGAGCTTCAGCCAGGGTGGCTCGACTGGTGGCACGGATATCGTGGCAATGATCATAAACAAGTACAAGACAATCAGTTACGGAAAAATCGTCATCTCGAGCGACTTCTTCATCATCGGTAGCTCGTTGTTCATTGCAAGCGACGTGGCATCGGGTATTGCAACCGTTATCTATGGTTATATTATGGTGGCCGTGTTTGGCTACACGGTAGACCTCATTCAGTCGGGTAACCAGCAGTCGAACCAGATTTTCATCATCTCGCCCGAGTATGAGAAGATTGCCGATGCCATCATTCACGAGGCCAATCGTGGTGCTACGGTAATCGACGGCACAGGCTGGTACTCGAAAAGCGATTGCAAGATCGTAATGGTAGTATGCCGCAAACGCGACGCATCGGGTATTCTGAAGATTGCACGTCGTATCGACGAGCGCGCTTTCATTACGATGGGCTCGGTAATGGGTGTATATGGTCAGGGCTTCGAGGCTTTGAACAAGATTTAAGCATAGAGCACAACTATGATATAGAGGCTGACTAACCTGATGGTTAGCAGCCTTTTTTATTTGCTCACCAATTGCATATTTATTTACTGCACAGTACTACATCCATCACCTATGCCAACCAAGCAGGGAGTCTCCGCAAGGGCGATTTACGATAGTGTAAATAGATATTTGCAATGCGCCGAGTGGCGTGCAACCTGCATAGTCAAATAAATTTCCATGCATATTTATCCCATAAAGCTGGATATTTAGAAAAATTATTCATAACTTTGCCTTATTCTTGCTCGAAAAAAGCATAAGAATGCAATCACTGAGTAATAATTTAATGCAAAAACTATAGAACTATGAAAAACTATTTCGACCTTTCAGGACAGGTTGCTGTTGTCACAGGCGCCTCAACAGGCCTTGGCCTTCAGATGGCTAAGGCATTTGCAAATCAAGGAGCTAACTTGGTATTGCTTGCACGCCGTATGAATCTCTTGGAGGAGAATGCCAAGGCTATCAGCGAGGAGTTTGGCGTTGAGGTGTTGCCCTTCGCTTGCGATATTACCAAGACCGACAATGTTACCGCCGCAGTGCAGGCGACAATCGAAAAGTTTGGTCGCGTAGATATTTTGGTTAACAACGCCGGTACAGGTGCCGTGGGTCCCGCCGAGGAGATCACCGACGACCAGTTCCGCCACGAGATGGAGATCGACCTCTTCGGTACTTTCCTCTGCGCACGCGAGTTTGGCAAGGAGATGATCAAGGCTGGCTATGGCCGCGTGATAAACATCGCATCGATGTACGGCTTGGTAGGTAATATGATTGTCGGCAGCGCCCCCTACCATGCAGCAAAGGGTGGTGTGGTAAACCTTACACGTGCTCTTGCAGCCGAGTGGGGTAAGCACGGCATCACGGTGAATGCCATCTGCCCGGGTTACTTCTACACCGACCTTACAACAGCTACACTCGACAGCGACTACTTCCAGGCTATCGCCAAGAGCAACATTCCCCTGCAGCGCTACGGCAAGTCGGGCGAGTTGGACACTTGTGCCCTCTTCCTCGCTTCGCCCTGCAGCACATATGTGAATGGTCAGAACATCGCAGTGGATGGCGGTTACACCTGCATCTAATCCACCTGCATAACGCAAAAAAAGAGTGCCCCAACCGAGGCACTCTTTTTTATTTTACTCCACAATCTTGCGGATTATATAATTGTAATTGTATAATAAGAGCTATTTTGAAGCTGGTCGCAGTCCGAGAAAGCGGAGTTTACCTGAAAGTAAATGAGCATTTCGTGGGCAAGTCAGATGCCAAAAGAGCCTTATTAGACATTTCGCTACGCCTGCTGCTCGTCATAACCAGTCGCCTTGGCACGCCACATCAACATAAAAATAAGCATACCCGTCACGGCCATAGCAATCATCATCAGGAATACATAGTTCCAGCCCTGGCCGGGGTTTACTCTATTCACCCAATCGACCATAGCACCGATACCCAAACCCGATACGAAGGTGCTCAAGTAACCGAAGATACCTGTTACACCGTTGGCCGTAGCTGCTGCGCTCTTCGTCGCCTGATTAGCCGCAGCGATACCGATGAGCGCCTGCGGGCCATAGATGAAGAAGCCAACCATACCCAATACGCCTGCGAGCACCACTACGGGACTTGTGCCGGGCAGGAAGTAGAAGATAGCCATAAAGGCGGCAGCACCCAACATACAAAATACGCAGGTTTGGTGAGCACGACCACGGAAGAACTTATCCGTTGCCCAGCCCGCTACGAGCATACCCACGATACCCATAATCTCCGACACGGCAATGATCCAACCTGCATCGGCAGGGTCCAGACCGCGTGCCTCCTGCAGGAACTTGGGACCCCAATCCAGCACGGCGAAGCGCACTACATATACGAAGAAGTTGGCGAAGGCCAAAATCCAGATGAGCGGGTTGCGGAATACCTTCTCGCGAAGGAATGCCTTATACTCGGCCGACGAGGTGTTATCCTCGACCTTGGTGTGTGTACCCTCCAACTCGGGCAGACCTACCGAGCGGGGCGTGTCACGCAAGAATACGGCCAAGCCGATAGCACCTGCCAGTGCGAAGAGCGCAGGCACCCAGAAGCACCACTGCCAAGCACCCACGTGTGCGGCGGCACTTGCCACCTGCTCCTCCAACTCAGCGGGGTTATCGAGAAGGGCGGGATTCAGGGTGGTGAGGTTGGTGCGGATAGCCTCAACGGCCTCGACGTTGCCTGTCATATCGCTACCCATCGAGCCCATCACATAGCCACAGAGGATGGCCAGGATGCTGGCGCCGATAGAGTGTGAGGTGTTCCAAATCGACATCTTGGTTGCCAACTCGTGGGGCGGAATCCAGTGCGTGAGAAGACGCGCGCAGGGAGGGAAGCCACTACCCTGGAAGATGTTGTTGAGCACGAGCAACACACCGAACAGCACCACCAACGAGTGGGGCGCCACGCCCAACTTCACGCCCAGAATCGAGGGGCTGAAGCCGAATGCGAAGCTTGCCAGAACGCACAACAGCAGACCGATAGCCATATGCCAACGGCCATTCATACGATCGGCCAACAGACCATTCAAAAAGCGCGAGAGTCCGTAGATAAGACCCACGACGGTCATAATAATACCGAAGCTGGTGTTCGAGATACCATACTCGGCCGCCAAGCCGGGGATGGCAAATGAGAAGTTTTTACGCACGAAGTAGAAGAGTGCGTAGCCCAACATAGTGGCAATGATGGTGCGATATTGCCAATACTGGAATTTTTTGGCTTGTTCTGCTGTCATTTTTCGTTTGAGTTTTTGATTGTTTACACAAAGATAACTCTTTTGTGCCCAAATACAAAAAAAAGTGTGTGGAGCGCAAGAATGCCACTCCACACATATTCTGAAAATTGTAAAATTAAGAGTTCTCTCGACCTGCGAGCCTACGAGGCCGCAGTTTACTAAAGCGTAAATGAGTATTTCTGGCTAGCAAAACGCAGAAAACACCTTATTTGACAATTTTTACTGCCTAATCCACTGCCAGAGCTCCTTGTAGGAAGGCTTCTTGCCGTGCATAAAGATACCCACGCGGTAGATCTTTCCTGCTACCCACGCCATACCAACCACCGAGGCATAGAGTACCACGAGCGCAATGCCAATCTGCCACGTCGGGATGCCGAAGGGTATGCGTGCCATCATCACGATGGGCGAGGTGAAGGGGATAACCGAACCCCAGAAAGCGAGCGACGAGTTGGGGTCGTTGAAGACAGCCATAGCCACAATCAGCGCCAGAATAATGGGCATAGTGATGGGTGTCTGCAACTGGTTGGCATCCTGTATCGAGTCCACGCTCGAACCCACAGCGGCAAACATAGCCGAGTAGAAGAGGAATCCTCCCACCAGGAACAGAAGCAACCACACGAACATCGTTACAAGTCCCGACACATCGGTGGCAACCGACAGCGCCGAGAGCATATCTACATCCATATCGGCCTCCAGCGCTGTCATCTGACCTGCCTGCACGGCCTCCACTGTCTGCATCACATCGTCGGGCATAAGTGCGGGCAGTAGTGTAGACCCAAGACCGCATACCAGCACACCCCAAATGGCAATCTGCGTAACGGCAACCGATGCCACACCGAGAATCTTACCCATCATCAGCTGGAAGGGGCTGACACTCGACACCAGCACATCCAACACACGCGAGCCCTTCTCCTCGATTACCGAGGTCATAACCATCGAGCCGTAGATAATAAGGAACATATAGAGCATCATACCCATCACCAGACCCAGCAGATAGGCCACCATCGACGATGTAGCCTCCTCGTCGCCGCCATCGGCTGAGAGGTCGTTGCGGTAGGTGGTCATCGACACCGAGGCTTGCAGGTTATTCATAATATCTTTCAGGCCATCGATGTTATACATCTTAAGGCGCTCGGCCTCAATCACATCCTCAATCTGCGAGATGATAGTCTCCTCGAGTGTCATCGACGACGAGGAGTTGGTGTAGAGCCTTACCTGCGAGGGCGTAGCCACCACGTCGCGACCCACCCACAGCACACCGAACACATCGGCCTGGGCACGTGCCTCATCGAGCGAGCCCGAATAGGGGGTAAACACTATATCGTCGCCACTCTCCAACTGCGTAGCCACCACTCCACTCTCGTCAATCACCAGCAGAGTCTTCTGCTCGCCCTTGGCGAAGAGCATCATCAGCGTGGGGGCAGCCATCAGACCCAGCATAAGCAGGGGCATAAGGATGGTGGTGATGATGAAGGACTTTTTGCGTACACGCTCGTTGAACTCGCGAGCGATAATGATTTTTATCTTATTCATAGCAATCTCCCAATTTTGAATTCTCTATAACTTGCCCTCGACGGCACGGATGAATATATCGCTCATACTCGGAATAACCTCTCTGAACGAGCGCAACTCTACACTCTGATTTGCAGCGCCAATACACTCACGTACCGAGGCGTTGTCGTTCAGACGTATGCGGGCGTTGAGATAAGGAGTATCGGCAACCTCGCCCGTCTCGATTATCTCGGCCATAGGCAATACCGCCTGCTCGAAGGTAGGCTTATCGCCACGGAAAGTAACCTCGAAGACATTCTCGCCAAAGCGGTGGCGCACCTCGTCGACCGAACCAGAGAGGATGTTGCGCGACTTGTTAATGAGCGTTATGTGGTCGCAAATCTCCTCCACACTCGACATATTGTGTGTAGAGAAAATAACCGTCGCACCCTTATCCCTAAGGCGCAGGATCTCCTGCTTGAGGATGTTGGCGTTGATGGGGTCGAAACCCGAGAAGGGCTCGTCGAAAATCAGCAACTTGGGCTCGTGCAGAACGGTGGTGATAAACTGCACCTTCTGCGCCATACCCTTCGACAAATCCTCCACCTTGCGGTCCCACCAGCTCTCGATGCCCAGACGCACGAACCAATGCTTTAATCGGATGATAGCCTCACGGCGTGAAAGACCCTTCAGTCGCGCAAAGAAGATGGCCTGCTCGCCCACCTTCATCTTTTTATAGAGACCTCGCTCCTCGGGCAGGTAGCCAATATGGTAGATATCCTGATCGGTAATCTCCTTTCCGTCGAAGATGACACGGCCCGCATCAGGTAGTGTAATGCGGTTGATTACGCGTATGAGCGTGGTCTTACCTGCACCATTGGGACCCAGCAAGCCATATATTGAGCCACGGGGAATGCTCAGCGACACGTCGTCGAGTGCCGTATGGGCCGAATAGCGCTTGGTGATGTTTTCAATTTTCAGCAATTCCATAACTTGTGTGTTTTTCCTTTCTGTTATATTAGTCGCAGAAACTATGTCGAAAGTTACAAAAAAGAGAGGAATTTTTCGAATTATGGCTATTTTTTTTGCAACTCAGTGGAAATGCCCTACCTTTACAATAACAATTAACATTGATCGATGAAAAAGATTTTACGCTTTACGCTCTGCTCAGCGCTTCTAGCCCTGGCTTCCTGCTCGGACTCTGATGGACCGAAGCAGTACATCCTCGACTTCGAGGGTGAGCAGTGGAACGCCCTATCGGCTGTAAGCTATGGCGAGCCCTACTCGTCAAATGTGGTGAGTGACGGCTACGAGTGGAGAGATAGCGCCACATCGCTCTCGTCGCGTGCGCTGGTTGACTACACCTATGGCGCTTATATCCGTGGCGGAATGCTCCTATCGTCGTACAACTCGAGCGACGTAGCCACATATGGCGACTACTCAAAGGACCTATACGTATATAACGCTTCGTCGCAATCACCTACCCGCGGAGGAGGCTATGGCTGCTCTGATAACTTCCTTATCGTGGTGGGTAACTACGACGACTACTCGAATGGCGACGAGCGTGCCGAGATGTTCTTTGCCGATGGCAGGGCACGCACCATAAAGGGTTGTTATGTAAACTCTACCACATATTTCCTGAATATCGCCCAGAACGGAAATGACTTTTCAGCCCCATTGGCCCAGGGTGACGAGGTGGTAATCATCGCTACAGGCTACGACTCGACGGGTGCCGAGACAGCCACTGCGCAGATGACCCTCGCACGCAAGGGCGACTACATAACACAATGGAAGGCGTGGGATCTCACCACATTGGGGCAGGTCGTAAAGGTGCGCTTCAACATAGTGGGCGGCCCGATGACCGAGTGGGGAATGACCACACCCAAATATTTCGCTATTGACAACATCGTAATCGAAGAATAAACCTAAAATAACACTAATATGAAAAGACTTCTTATTTTTGCTGCTATGCTCGCAGTATCTGGAGCATCGGCACAGACACACTATCAGGACGCCGACAACCCCGAGTTGTTGCGACACCACCAGAACAAGTCACGCCAGCGTCGCGAGATAGTACTTCCCCAGGTGAATGGCTACACTGTATTCAAGTCAGACCTCCACACCCACTCTATCTTCTCTGACGGTAGCGTAACGCCCGAGTTCCGCGTGCAGGAGGCTTGGCACGATGGTCTGGATGTATTGGCTATCACCGAGCACCTGGAGTATCGCCCCTACGAGCAGAAGATGATTAACTTCTTGGACGACCTTCTTCCCGCAGGCACCAAGGCTACCAACACCAACATCATCGGCTCGGGCAAGACCGACGCCGCAGGCATCAAGTCGGATTTGAACTACCCCGTGCGTCTGGCCGAGGCTGCTGCCGCAGGTTATGGCCTAACGATCATCCCCGGTATCGAGATTACTCGTACGCCCGAGACCGTAGGTCACTTCAACGCACTCTTTACTACCGACAACAACAAGATTCACGACTCTGATCCCTTGCAGGCATTCCGCAATGCTCACGCGCAGGGTGCGCTGGTGATGAACAACCACCCCGGCTGGCGTCGTACCAACATCGAGATGACCGAGCCCGAGAAGAAGGCCTATGCCGAGAAGCTCATCGACGGCGTGGAGGTGATGAACACAGCAGAGTTCTACCCCGGCCTTATCGATATGGCCGTAAAGCAGGGTGTATTTATGGCATCGAACACCGATGTTCACGGCTCAACAGTTGAGGATTACCGCATCCCCAGCGACGGTCTCTATCGCAATATGACCCTCATCCTTGCAAAGGATAAGTCACTGCCCGCACTCAAGGAGGCTCTCAAGGCTCGCCGCACGTTGGCATACTCATACGGTACCATCGCTGGCGAGGAGTCGCTGCTGAAGGATTTCTTCAAGGCATCGGTTTCGGCTAAGGTTATCTATACCAACGGCTCTGGCACACGCACCGTGAGCCTGACAAACAACACTTCGTTTGGCTACACACTCACAATCGGTGGCGGCAACATCGTTAATCTCGAGCCCTTCTCAACAATCAACACATCGGTTGCCAAGGACGGCAAGCTCGTCGTAAAGGTTGAGAATATGTGGTCGGGCAAGGATTCTCGCCCCGTGGTGGAGATTGCGTTCTAACAGCATTTTGAAGCAAAACCGCATATGGGTTGGTGGTAAGTTTGGCCGCCAACCCTTTTTTATTGAGCCAAGAGGGTGGTGTTTCGGTTTTTATATGTATATTTGCACGATAAAAACAATCTATATATGAAAGAGATGGTACTTGTATCGGGCGGTGCGGGATATATTGGTTCGCATACGGCCGTTGAGTTAATCAACGCAGGCTACGACGTGGTGGTAGCCGACAACCTCTCGAATGCCGATATGAGCGGTGTGGAGGGTGTTCGTAAAATTACCGGCGTGGATGTACCCTTTGTCGAGGTCGATTGCTGCGACAAGGAGGCATTCCGCAAGGTCTTCAAGCAGTATAACTTTAACTCGGCGATTCACTTCGCGGCCTACAAGGCTGTGGGCGAGTCGGTCACCGACCCAATGAAGTACTATCGCAACAACATAACCTCGTTCCTCAACGTGCTGGAGCTTATGCGCGAGGAGGGTCGCGAGAATGTGGTCTTCTCATCATCGGCTACCGTCTATGGCGAGGCCGACGAGTTGCCCGTAACGGAGCTCACACCCCGCAAGCCTGCCACATCGTCGTATGGCAACACAAAGCAGATTTGCGAGGATATCCTGCGCGACGTGGCTACGGCCTATGGCGAGATTAAGGGTATCTCGCTGCGCTACTTCAACCCCATCGGTGCCCACCCCTCGGCGCTCATCGGCGAGTTGCCCCGTGGCGTGCCCCAGAACCTTGTGCCCTTCGTTACGCAGACTGCGGCGGGCATCCGCGAGTGCCTGAGCGTATTTGGCAACGACTACCCCACACCCGACGGCTCGTGCCTGCGCGACTACATCGACGTAGTGGATTTGGCGAAGGCTCACGTGGTGGCTATCACCCGCATGGTCGAGGGCAAGAACAAGGCAGCCTACGAGGTGTTCAACGTCGGCACAGGTACCAGCGTATCGGTGCTGGAGCTCATCGAGAGTTTCGAAAGAGTGAATGGTGTGAAGGTGAACTATAAGATTGCCCCCCGCCGTCCGGGCGATGTGATGGCCATCTGGGCCGACACAACTCTAGCGAACGAGGAGCTGGGCTGGCGTGCCGAGCGTACGCTCGATGAGACACTGCAGTCGGCGTGGGCGTGGGAGAAAAATGTGCGTGGCATAAAATAAAACCGCACAAAGTTACGTTAAGAGTAGTGCCGCAATGGTGCGGCCGATAAATAAGCATTTTAAGAGCCTCGGCGTGAGGCTATAAGGAGAAAGCAGATGAAGAAGTTTTTGATGCTCGTGGTATTGATGGCGGTGTGCTACACAACAGCACAGGCACAGCGTTACTACATACCCAAATACAAGCGCGAGCGCATCGTATCGGAGGTAGATATGCACAAGCAGGACCGCAAGTGGACCCTTACGATGGGTGCCTCATACGATTTGACGCTCGGTATGCAGAACCGCATTAACTACAAGGATTTGAACGATGTAGTGCGCTACGACGAGGAGACCGACCTGCACGGCGTGACTGTTGATTTGGGCCTTGGCTACAAGATTGGCAGCCACATCACCACAGGTATATCGGCAGGTTTCAACTACGCCAACGGTCTTAGGTCGATGCCCATACATGGTACGTTCCGTTACTATTACGGCCCCGCCGTTGCGGCACGTCGTCACCGCTGGTTTAATGTCGCCGAGGTGGGTCCGCAGCTCTACTTCGACGGCGACTACAAGTGTCTGGGTGCATCGGGTCTTGTGGGAGGAGGTATCCGCGTGCTGGTTATAAAGTCTTTGCGTTTGGATTTTCAGGCCGGTTATCGCTTCACAATCGTGCGCCCGACAATCAACCAGACGGGTAGTTACTACCTGCCCGATAAGAGCGTCGACTACAAGCAGTTCTTGCACGGCATTATGGTAGGAGTCAATCTGACATTGTTCTAATAAGAACGCATTTGCATACAAAAAGCGATAATTTGTCGCACAAGAAGAGGGTGGCCAACGTCTTGGTCACCCTCATTTTTTGCCTAACGCAGGCAAAATGCTGATAAACAGCAGAAAAAATTTTGTATTTCACAATCGAAATACTATCTTTGCACCCGATTCAGGCATAATGGGATCTATAGCCCACAAGGCGATAGGTTGAGTAATGCCGTAGGTAATAACTTTAATTTTTACAAAAAACTATGCAAACACTTCAGATTCAGGCCGCTGCGCGTGCCGATTTCGGTAAGAAGGCCGCTAAGGCTAGCCGTCGTGAGGGTCAGATCCCTTGCATCTTGTATGGTGGTGGTCAGGAGATCGCTTTCACCGTTGACACTAAGGCTGTTAAGCCTTTGATCTACACTCCCAACTCTTACATCGTTGAGCTCAACATCGACGGTAAGATTGAGAAGGCTGTAATGCGCGAGGTTCAGTTCCACCCCGTTCGTGAGCAGATCCTCCACATCGACTTCTACCGTGTTCAGGAGGGTAAGCCCGTTGCTATCGCTATCCCCGTACGCCTCACTGGTAACGCTGCCGGTGTTAAGGTTGGTGGTAAGTTGGCTCAGGCTGCTCGTAAGCTCACAGTTAAGGCTCTCGAGGCAAACTTGCCCGATGAGATCGTTGTTGACGTAACTCCTTTGAACGTAGGTCAGACAATCTTCGTTGGTGACCTCCAGTTCGAGAACCTTCAGTTTGTTACTCCCGCTACGACTGCCGTTTGCGCCGTTCGCGTAACTCGTGCAACTCGTGCAGCTCAGCAGCAGAAGTAATAAGCCGCGAAGATGAAATATCTTGTTGTAGGATTGGGTAACATCGGCGCCGAGTACGCCGACACCCGTCACAACATAGGATTCAGAGTGTTGGATGCCTTGGCTGAGGCATCCAACGTCTCTTTTATGGCAGGACGCTATGGCTCTACGGCCACCGTGCGCCATAAGGGACGTCAGGTGCTGCTGCTCAAGCCCTCGACATATATGAATCTCTCGGGCAAGGCCGTTCGTTACTGGATGGAGCAAGAGAAGATTCCCATCGAGAAGGTGCTTGTGATATCGGACGACATAGCGCTGCCGTTTGGTCAGTTGCGTATGCGTAAGAAGGGCAGTGCAGGTGGTCACAACGGACTCAAGAACATTTCGGAGCTGTTGGGCCGCGAGGATTACGCCCGTATGCGCTTCGGCGTGGGTGGCGACTTCCCCAAGGGCCATCAGGTGGATTATGTTTTGGGAGAGTGGAGCGACGAGGAGCGCAAGGCTATGCCCGATAGACTGAAGGTCTTCTGCGATGCTATTCTGTCGTTCGTGTGCGTGGGTGCCGACCTGACTATGAATACGTTCAACAAGAAGTAGAGCTTCGACTCTTGACAATAAAAAAAGGTGTCCTGATGGACACCTTTTTTTGTGTAATATCAGTACTACCAAAAATTGGATAACAAGATTACTTTTAGGCTGGTCACAGTGGCAAAAGCGGAACATACTAGAGGTATGTGAGCATTTGCGACACCAACCAAACTCCAAAAGAGCCTTGTTAGGCAATTTTTCTAAGCGAGCTCTTTCACAATAGCACACATCTCGCCGTACTGTCGCTCCATACTCTGCAAGAGTTTATACTGCGCGTGAGTACGCACGAGGTTGTGCTCGGGGTAGGCAATCTTGTAGTACTTATCGCCGTCGATGTAGTCCATCAAGAAGCGCAACACCTGCTCGAAGGTGATGTAACGGCCCGAGAACGCGAGCCAATCCTTCTCGCTCTGGCACATTGTGGCACGCTGCTCCGAGAGGTAACCCTCGGCATAGGCGCGGAACATATCGATGCTCATCTCCACATTGTCCAGACACTTGTCGTCCTCGGCTCCGGTGTTGGTGTATGAGCGGATGGCATCGCCAAAGTCGTTGAGCGACGTTGAGCTCATAACGGTATCGAGGTCGATGGCGCAGAGCACGTTGCCCGTGGGCTTATCGAAGAGGATGTTGCTAATCTTGGTGTCGTTGTGTGTTACGTGGGTGGGTATCTCGCCCGACTCAACCTTCGACCAGAACGAGAGCATCTGCTCTCGGCGGCTCTCAACCCACTCTATCTCCTGCTGCAAATCCTTCACACGACCTACGGGATCGGCAGCGATGGTTGCGTCCCACTGCTGGAAGCGCCAGCGGATATTGTGAAAACCCTTGATGGTCTCGTTAAGGGGCTTGTCGAAGTCGGCCAGCAGCGACTGGAAGCGGCCAATACCCACACCACCCTGGTAGGCCAACTGCGTTGAGTCGGCACGGTCGTAGGTTGCGGTGTCGGGGATAAAGAGGCATACAGCCCAATAGTTCTCGCCCTCGGTTACGTAGAGCTTACCATCCTTAGCGGGGACAACGGTCAGCGTCTCGCGCATAGGGTCGGCAACCTTGGCCTTGATATGCTCGGTCACGGCCTTGATGTTATCCATCATACCCGGCACGTCGGGGAAGACGATGTGGTTCTTGCGCTGGAGGATGTAGTTGGGGGCCTCACCTGCGGTGGTCACGACAAAGGTGTCGTTGATAAAACCCTCGCCCAGAGCATCGATATATGCAATCTCGCCCTCGAGGGCAAACTGCGAGGCAATGTTAAGAAGTTTTTCCTGTGTCATATCTTATGTTTCTGATTATACTAAATCGACCACACCGAAAAATTCGGGACAATGGAAGTTGGGCTCGGCGCTCGCGATGGGCGACCAGCTCAGGAAATGGGGCTTAAGACAGCCATCGCCACACTTGTAGAAGTTACACTTAAGGCTCTGCGGTGCACGCTCGAGGCCCAGCAGCGAGAAGGGGATTATCTCGACCATCCACCAGCGCTGGCCCTCGCCCACCTGATCGACGGGTTCCTGGGGCAGGGAACCGAAGTGACGCACGCGTGACATACGCTCCTCGTCGAAGTGGTCGGCATCGGTGCGCGAACGGCGGAAGGCCGCAAGGGCGGTGCCAATGCAGTTAATCTCGAAGTTGAAGTAACCCTCACCCTCGGGGTTCTTGACGAAAAACTCCACACAGCTATCCTCCCACACGGGACCGTTGCTTGTGGTGGTTACAGCACGGAGGTGCTCCTCCTCGACCTCGAACATAAGCGCCAGGGCCGTATCGGAGTGGGCCACTCGCACATTCACACGGGGAGCATAGGGGTAAGCCTCCCAATTGACGCAGTCGATGGGATGTGGCTCCAGACGGTCACGCATAACAAGGCGCACCTCGTTGTTACGTAGCGATTCTATGTTGCGGATGAATATAGCTTCAATGTGGCGGGGAGCGTTGCCCTCACCGTAGATGTTATCGGTCATAACCTTCGGGGTAAAAGTCATTCAATAATCAAATATACAATTTTCCTGTGAGAATGACAAATGTTTTTGCCCACAAAAAGAAAGAGGCCGCTAAAGGCGACCTCTTTTTTTCAGTTATGACATATGTTTACTGCTTACACCATCGGCACATAAGGGCTCGACAAACAAGAGTCATCACACCACCCGACAACACTCCGGTAATCAAGCCCAGCACGATATCGACGGGGAAGTGATAAGCCAGATAGATACGCGAGTAGCAAATCAGCAGCACCACCACAATCATCATCCACGTAAACCAGCGACGGGCGATGGTAGGGATGGCGATGGTAGCCATAGCGGCTATGGTGGCGGCGTGTCCCGACACGGTGCCATACTGGCCACCCTTCTTGAGTATGTTGCTCACCAGACCCTCCAGCTCGGGGGTGTACATAGGTCGCAGGCGTGCGGGGAACTCGGCCCACAGGTTTTTGAGCAGACCAGTGTGCTTGAAGATACCCGAAATCATATCGCCTAGACCGATGGCTGCGGCCGCAGCAACGAGGAATATGAGCAGACCTCGCCAGCCGTAGGAACGCCACACCATATATAATATAAGGATGTATAGCCACGCCCACACCGAAGGGGTCGATATGCCGAGCATTATCTTATCCAGCACCGCGCCTCCGTCGAAGTTAAGCCACAGGAAGAGCGGATAATCGAAGGTGTAACCTGTCATATGAAATTACTTTACACGCTTACCCGACGCATCGAAGTGGTTGTAGATAACCACGGGACGCTCGCGGCGAACACTCATTGTGGGGAACCACATATCCTCAACGGTAAGACCGCACTTCTCGACAGCCTCAAAGCAGTACTCCAAGCGACCGAAATCGGCATCGACGTTGTTGGTACCAAATGTGAACTTCAAGCCACGCTCCTTTGCCTTTTTGATAATCTCGAAGCTGGGAATCTTATAACGTGCGCTAATCTCGAGGGCGATGTTGTTCTGCTGCATCACATCCAATACGCGGTCAACGCGCTCAGGGGTCCAATACTTGTCGTAGTCGGCATTCATATCGTCGGGGATATATGTAGCGTTTGCGAAGATGTCGGCAGGCTCGTTGGTGAGAATCTTAACGGTCTGGTCAACAATCTGCTCCATATACTGGTCCATAGTAACGCCATCGCGGATAACCTCCTCGGCACGGTAGATGCGGGCATTGCGCTTATTGTGGTCGATAATTGTCATAGCATCGGTGAAGAGGTAGTCGAAGATACCCAAAGCCTCCGGCGAGAAGGTCTGAGTCCACTTTCTACCCTCGCCCTGCACACCGAACAAGAAGGGGTGATTCTTCACCTCCTCGTAGTATGCGCGTACCTCGGCATCGTCGGCCAACATACGGCCTACGCCACCCTCACCTGCGTTGGGAGCAACACCATAGTTGATACCGTAGTTCATCGACATAGCGTGAGCCATCTCCTTAGTAAGGCCACCCTTGAGGTGAACGTGGTAGTCGATAACTGGGAAATCCTTCTGCTGATAGCGGATGATGTGGTCAGTCTGCTCGTCGATGGGAGGCATAGTGTCAGCCTCGTTGCGAGCATCGGCAGCCAAAGCCTCAACGCTCAGGTTGCGGAAGGCAACATTGCCATTTACGCCCTTAACAACAACCTTACCCTTACCGATAAGCTTTGTAGAGTGAGCTGCCTCACGGTAAGGCTTCTCAGGCTCAGTGTAACATACCACATCGACGCCGTTGATCTTCACGGCTACATTCTTGCCACGCACGGCAACCTCGAAGTCGAACCACTCGCCATCCTGAGCCAATGAACGGTAGAGATTACGTACGCTGCGAAGGCTACCGGTCTTGATTGAGCCGTCCTGCACACCGTTGCGGATAGTAATCTCGTAACCTGATGCACCATCAGAGTGGAACAAGAGAGCCGCCTCGGCGCCCTCCTGGGTAAGAGCCTGACCCTTGAATACGAAGTTCTCGAACGAAGCTCCCGTAGCAACGCTTACTCCCTGCTCCACGCTAAGTTCCTCGCCCGAAGCAATATAACTCTCCAACTTGTTGCCGCAACCGACAAACATTGCGATTGATGCCACTACTGCAAGGGACTTCAATCCAAAAAACAGATTTCTCTTCATAGTTATTTAAGTTTTAAGGTTTTCTACTTCATAAGCAGTATCACATAACCTACATATACGGCCAGGTAGAGCGCACCTTCGAGGCGAGTGATGCGGCGCTGACCGATGGCCAAAGCCGAGAGCAGCAACAGCACTGCCGAGCCTACGACCATCCACATATCGAGCGGAGTGATGCCTCCCATCGTAAGGGGCTTAATCGAACCGCTCAGACCCAGGATAAGCAGGATATTGGCCACATTCGAGCCGATGACATTACCCAGCGCCAGCGACAACTTGCCATTGGCGATAGCCGCCACGCTTGATGCCAACTCGGGCAGCGATGTACCTGCTGCAACGATGGTGATGGCGATGATAGCCTCGCTCACGCCCCACGCACGGGCAATGGCCGTAGCCGAGTTAAGGCAGAGATTACCACCATAGATAAGACCTGCAAGGCCGATTACGATAAAGAGCAATATCCTGCCCCAGCTCATCGTGCTCTGGCTCTGCTTGCCAGCGTCGGTGCCAGCGTCAGCATCGGGCGCATCCTTCTTGGCCGAGCGGATAGAGTAGAACACAAAGGCTATATACATCAAAAAGAGGATGATACCCTCCACGCGGCCAATACCCGCGGGCGAGCCGATGTAGAGTGCCATAACAAGCAACAGAGCCGAAGCGGCAATACACAAAGGAATATCGCGACGCACATTCTCGCGCGTGAAGACCATCGGGCGGATCAGGGCGCAGATACCGAGGATAATCAGCGTATTAAAGAGGTTTGAGCCTGTAACATTACCGATAGCCATATCGCTACTGCCATTGATGGCCGAAAGGGTGCTGACCGTTAGCTCGGGCATCGATGTGCCGACGGCCATAACTGTGAGGCCCACGATAAATTCGGGCACACGGAAACGGGCTGCCATACCTACGCAACCCTTAGTCAAGAGGTCGGCACCCACGGTAAGCAGCGCCAGACCGACAATCAAAAGAATATAATCCATTTATTACTTAATTTTCTACTTTCGTTACTCTTTCGCCTCGCGCGATCGACGGAGAAGTTCGCCCAGTACCTCGATGTTCTCGGCAATAAGGTCGGGCTGACGTGGTGCCTGGTCGGCAACATCGAGGGTAGTCTCACCCGAGAGTACCAACACACCGAAGGCTCCTGCGTTGAAGGCCATCTCGATGTCAGTATAGATGCGGTCGCCCACCATAGCTACCTCGTCGGGGCGCACGCCATAGCGCGACTGCACACCCGTGAGCATATTGGGGTCGGGCTTGCCCAGCACGATGTCGGGCTGACGTGAGGTGGCGTGCTCGATGCACTTGCAGATTGAACCACAATCGACCAGCACGGTGGGTTGGTCGGTGGGGCACACACGGTCGGGGTTTGTTGCAATGTAGGGCACGCCCTGCTGTGCCCAATAAGCGGCACGGCACAGACGCGAGTACTCCAACGTTTTGTCGAAGGCTACCACCAGCACATCGGGCTTCTCATCGGCCGAGTCGGCCACCGACTCAAAGCCTGCACGCTCGAACTCGGCAATCATAGATGGTGTACCCAAAAGGAACAAACGGCGTGCCTGGGGGAAGTGAGTGCGGATGTAGTCGATGGTGGCAAGGGCAGTGGTGTACATCTCCTCCTCGGTGGCCTCAACACCCATACCCGATAGTTTCTTCAGGTAGTCGGCAATCGAGGTCGAGGGGTTATTCGTCAAAAACGAATAGGTAATACCCATCTGGCGCAAACCCTCCAAGAATGGACGCGTGTAGTCGAAGAGCGTCATTCCCATATAGATGGTGCCATCCATATCCAACGCAACGTGGCGAATACGACCAAGACGCTCCAGGAGAGCCTCCTCATCGTAAATCGAACGGAATTTGTTAAACATTTTTCTATCTATCTAAATTTGGTTTTCTACTTTTGTTTGCTACTGCTCGCAGGATGAAGGGGCCTGGGTACGATGTATCTCACGCAACTCACGTGCCGGCACTCCTCCCACAATCATATTGGCCGCCACATCCTTCGACACCACCGCTCCAGCTGCAATGATAGCATTTTCGCCAATGGTCACGCCAGGCAGGATAATAGCACCAGCTCCTATCCACACATTGCGACCAACGTGGACGGGCTTAGTCACTAGCGTGCGACGAAGCGTGGGCTCCTCGGGATGTCCCTCGGTGAGAATCTTCACATCGGGAGCGATAAAGACTCCATCTTCGATGGCGATACCGCCCTGATCGAGGAACGTGCAACCGAAATTGATAAATACACCACGTCCTACGCGCGTATTCTTGCCAAAGGCTGTGTAGAAGGGTGGGAACATACGCACATCGACCAGCTCCTGTCCCCAAATCTGGGAGAGCAGCGAAGTAATCTCATCGGGTGTATGGTAACTGCCATTAAGCTCGGCTATGAGCGAGCGTGTGCGCTCAAACTCCTGCCACAGCAGAGGGTAATCGGGGTCTGTATGCGTAATCAAATCACCACGACGCATACGTTCAATTACGTTGCTCATCGCTCTACTCCTCTTTTATGATAAAATCCGATATATCCATCTCCCTATTTTGCGCGATAGCCTTGGGGAAGATAGTGCGGAAGCGCATCATCTCGATAATGGCCTCCTCCTTGGTCATATAGCGGCCTGCAGCAACATAGAACGAGGGACTCTCGTAGTACATCTGCACCTCGATGTCGGGGAAATTCTCCTCGAACTTAGTCTTGGCCTCAACGGCATTCTCGCGCGCACGCGACGAATTGTCCGAGAGGATAAGGATGGTGTAGCCATTCACCTTGGTACGGCGTGCACGGCCCTCGACCTGACGTACCGACTCGGCCACGTCGCTCTGCTCAACAACGGTCACCTTGTTATCACCCATCGTCAGTCGACTCTTCATTGCTGCCACGCTCTGCGCCGAAGCGCTACCCGACAGGGCGACAAAAATCGCCACAAAAACTATTTTAGCAAAATGTTTCATATTCTTACTCTTTATTCAATCATCATCTTATCCATCATCTGCCACAGAGCATTCATCTGCTGGGGAGTGAGCAAAGTGGCAATGGGTTGGGTCTGCTGCTCACGGCTGATGTAGGTCATACGCGAACGCAGGGCCACCTGCCAATCAATCGATATGGACTCCGAGCGATGCTCACGCAGAGCCTCACGAAAGGCCATTGTCTGCGTATGGCGCTGCACGGCCAGATGCAATGGCACCTCAACGATGGCTCGCGAGCGGGCTGGCACCACCACTTTATCCTCCAGTGTAAACATTGCCACACGCCTTCCACCATAGCTCAGACGAACACGGCCCGAGAGCAGTTTTATGCGCGACGAGGGGTTATTGACCTCGACGGCAAGTGTTATGTGCGATGGCCATCCGTCATTCACGCCCACGCTCTCGACCACACCCACACTCTCGATGGTAGGCAGGGCCATACCCGAGCACGAGGCGAGCAGCAGCGCTGCAAAGGCTATGACAAGAGGGCGCAACATACTCCTATTTTTGGCCAACGTAAATCTGTGCTATGCCGAAGCTCAGTGAGTGGCGACGGCACTGCTGGAAACCGGCCTTACGCATAATATCGAGGAAGCGCTCGGGGTCGGGGAACTCCTCGATAGAGTCAGGAAGGTAGTCGTAGGCCTTTCTATCCTTCGACACCAGACCTCCCACGGGCTTCATTATGTGGTTCGAGTAGAGGCGATAGAGATATCGCACGATGGCATTGCGCGGAGTCGAGAACTCAAGGATGACGATATGGCCACCCTCGCTGAGCGAACGCTTAATCTCGAGCAACGAGGCATCGATGTCGCTGAAGTTACGCACACCGAAGGCCACCGTAACCACATCCACTACACCATCGCCCACGTCCAAACGCTCGGCCTCGCCCTGATAGAGGGCAATATGGTCGTCCAGTCCACGACGGCGCACCTTCTCGGCCGCCACGGCAAGCATTTTCTCCGACAGATCGACACCCATAATGTGAGCCTTGGGGATACGGCGGGCCAGAGTAATGGCCAAATCGCCCGTACCGGTTGCCAAATCCATTATGCGTGAGGGCTTCATACGGCGCACGATGCGCACCACACGACGACGCCACAGTTTATCTATCGACAGCGAGAAGAGATGGTTCAACCTATCGTAGGTAGGTGCGATGTTATCGAACATCTCACGCACCTCCTCCTTCTTTGTTTTTTGCGAATTATATGGTTTCATAACTTACAATTTATATCTTAACGAACGCTCAGGCATAACCCTGGCCACCAGCATCGACGGCAACACCATCACCGCCACAGCAATGGACAACGCACCCACATTGAGCCACAGCCACCACCAGCCAACATCGACGGGCAAGACCGAGAGCATATATCCCGCAGGGTTGAGTCTTACCACCTGCCAATGCCACTGCATAGCTATCAGCACACCACCGATGATGTTGCCCCACAGGGCGCCCTGCGCAAAGATCAGCGCCGCACGATAGAGGAATACTCGGCGGATGGCAGACGTACGCATACCCTGCGCCTTCAGCACGCCAATCATACCAATGCGGTCGAAGACCATAATGAGCATAGCCGCCGCCATATTAAAGAGCAGCACAACCATCATAATGATAATCACGGCACGCGCAATGACCGTGTGGGCCTTCATCCAGTCGAAGATGACGGGGTGACGTCGCTGCAGCGTGGCAGCCACGGTTGATATATAACGTTCGTTGCTCTGTGCCTCGACAAAAATCTCCTCGTCGAGAGCTTCGGCAATACGTTCAGTCTTTCGATCGTCGGCAATAGCCACATCGTAGCCCGACACCTCATCGCTTGAAATCGATGCCACACGTCGTACGTCGCGCACATCGCCCAAGGCTATTGCTCGGTCCATCTCCTCGAGGCCCGTGTGGTAGAGTCCCACCACCTTGAAGGCGTCGCGTCGCGGGCGTGAGCCACCCTCGACAAAGAGCATCTCGACCTTGTCGCCCACCCCCACTTCGAGCTGTGAGGCGGTACTGCGCGAGAGCAATATCTCGCGACCACGCTGTGCGGCAGCAAAGTCGGGCAACTCACCCTCCACCAGACGGCTCTGCCACCACGAGGTGTCGTAGGTAGAGTCGATGCCCTTAATCTGCAGGCCGAGGACATTGTCGCCACACTTGGCCATACCACCCACCACCACATATGGGGCTACGCTCTCTACACCCTCCACGGCAACGCAGCGCTCGACAAGAGACTCGCTGTAGGGCAACCTACGCTCCGAACCCGAGAGGGTTGCCACGTCGGCAATGCTGATGTCGGCATTAAAACCTCTGAGGTCGGCATACATCTCGCGGCGAAAGCCACGCACCACGGCCAACGTGAGCAGAATGGCCGCCACTCCCAACGCCACAGTGATGACCGCAATGCGGGTCATAACCGACGAGCGTGACGAGCGGTCGCTCTGCGCCGTGCGATGGGCTATAAGGTATTCGACGTTATACATCCTCAGCTAGAGTGGGCCTCAAGCAACATTGGCTTGCGGGCGATACTTATTTATAATAAATCTGTACAAAGTTATGCAAAAATTTCGTACTTTTGCATCATTGATGGTGTGTGGCGCACCTTTTATGGTCATTTATTTCATTGTCCATACTTTTTTATTCGGCTACGCGTTATTTTTACACCATCGATATTTAACTAAAGAAGCGAAAACTATGTTATTTTTATTGCAAGCCGCACAGGATTATTATTCATATTCATACGCCGACCCCACGATGGGTTTCTCGTCGGGTGGCTCCATCTTGCTGATGGGCCTGATTGGTATCATAGGCTGGATCGTACAAGCTCGCCTGCAGTCGGTCTTCGCCAAGTATTCGCAGGTGCCATTCCCCGATGGATTGACAGGTGCCGAAGTTGCGGCCAAGATGTTACGTGACAACAACGTACACAACGTGAAAATCACCCACGTAGCAGGTCAGCTCACCGACCACTTTAACCCCGCAACGATGACCGTCAACCTGAGCGACAGCGTCTATTCGTCACGCTCGATTGCCGCAGCAGCCGTGGCCTGCCACGAGTGCGGTCACGCCATACAGCACGCCCGCGGCTATGCTCCGCTGGTGATGCGCTCGGCACTGGTGCCCATTGTGAACTTCTCGTCACGCATCGCAACGTGGGTTATCATTGGCGGTATTGCGCTGATGGCGGCAGGTAGCGGCACGACAGTGTGCTGGATTGGTATTGCCCTGATTGCTATGTCGGCCCTATTCTCGATTGTCACCCTGCCCGTAGAGAACAACGCCTCGGCACGTGCTCTGGAGTGGTTGGAGTCGAGCCGCACATTGCAGGGAGTACAACTCTCATATGCCCGCGAGTCACTGCGCTGGGCCGCACGCACCTACTTGGTGGCAGCGTTGAGTGCCATTGCCACCGTACTTTACTACGTCTCGCTCATATCGCGCAGAAATGACTAATCCCGAAGATGATTTCACCTCGCGCGGCTGGCTGGTAGCCGCCGCAACATTAGCAGTGCTTATAGTGATAAGTTTCATCCCGCCCATCAATGCCGGAGGGATGCGACTGCGTCGTGCAAGTATCATATCCGACCTTATAACCTTCTCGGCCGACACCCTGCAAAACGAGGCTATGACCGAGGCGGCACCCGAGATCGACGTCGAGGAGTTCGAGGTTGACCTTGAGCAGGTGGCCCAAACCGTTGCCAATACTACGGCTTCGGCATCGCCCCTTGGTGAGGCTACGTCGGCCTCGTGGGAGGGCATCTTCGATGAGCAGCCTACCGGCGGCGACTACCCCGACAGCGACCCGTTCGGCAACAACACTATGCTATCGGTATCGTTTGCCGACATACTGCCCGATGCCGAGCAGATTGTATCCATCGAGGAGTTCCGTGGCGACGAGTTCGACACACCCCTCAACAAACTATACGAAAAACTCTTGCTCGGTGTTGACCCCGTGCGTGTTGCCTTTATGGGCGACTCGTTTGTCGAGGGCGACATCCTAACGGCCGACCTGAGAGAGTTGCTGCAGGATACCTTCAGCGGTGGTGGCGTGGGCTTTGTACCCTTCGCATCGCCCTTTACAGGTTTCCGCCAGACAATAAAGACTACTGCAAAGGGTTGGACACCCTACAACATAATGCAGCGCAAATCGGGTCCTGAGCCCTATGTTGGCGACTTCTTCGTGTCGGGATGGGTGGCTCGTGCCGCAAACGACGCCACTACTCGCTGGGAGATGACCTCGAAGCGTCGTCATTTGGAGGAGTGCAACCGTGCGCGACTGATGTTCATCTGCCGTGAGGATGCACGCATATCTGTGCGTCTGAATGATGGCGAAGAGCGTCTGTTCGAGTTCGATGCCGACGAGGTGGTGCGTCAGATTGTAGTCGAGGAGGAGAATATACACTCGCTCGAGATGACTGTGCTCGAGGGCGAGGCAGGTTTCACCGGCATTGGTGCCGACTTCGACTCAACGAAGGGCGGTGTGGCCGTAGACAACTTCTCGATTCGTAGCAATAACGGCCAGGCTATGTTCTGGTCGTCGGCAGCGGTAAATGCACAGATACACTCGATGCGCCCCTACGACCTTGTGATTTTGCAGTATGGTCTTAACATTATGCAGGCCGACAGGCACAACTACTCGCTCTATGGCGAGCAGGTGGAGAAGATGATTCGCTATGCCGAGAGCTGCTTCCCCGGTGCCGTAGTACTGGTGATGGGAGTGAGCGACCGCTCACAGCGTGGCGAGCAGGGCATAGTGCCTATGACCTCGGCCATTGATCTCACAGCCTCACAGCGCGAGGCGGCCCAGAATTGCGGCGTAGCGTTCTGGAACACCTACGAGGCTATGCAGCGCCTGGGCGGTATGACCCGCTTTGTGGAGCAGGGCTGGGCAGGCAAGGACTACACCCACATCAACTATGGCGGTGGCCGCGAGATAGCACGCTCGCTCTACTACGCCCTGTTGCAGGGTGCCGAGCAGCGCAGTATTACACTGCGCAAGCGAATGGAGTCATCGCGTCCCGTATTGCGTGAGCGCGAGCTGGAGGTGCAGACCACTGAGATTGATATTGACACATTACTTCCCCTCAAACTATAATGATGCAACTGGGCATAGAGATAGAAGAACTCATCGGCCGAGCGCGTGAACTGCTCGTTTACGACGGCTCGGCACCGCTAATTTTCAATAGCGGCTTGTTCCTGTTCCTGTTTGTGGGATTTATGGGCATCTACCTGTTGCTGCGACGCGCCACGTCGCTACGACTGCTCTATGTGATTGCCTTCTCGCTATACTTCTACTACAAGTCGAGCGGTATGTACTTCCTGCTGTTGCTCTTCGCCTCGGTGAGCGACTACTGGATAGGCTTCGCCATAGCCGCCTCGCAGGATAAGGTGGCACGCAAACAGTTGGTGGCACTCTCGGCTCTGATAAACCTGGGAATGCTGGCCTACTTCAAGTACACCAACTTCTTCATCGAAATAGCCAACGGAGTGGTGGGTGCAGGTTTTCTCGACTTTAGGAATATATTCCTGCCCGTGGGTATATCGTTCTTTGTGTTCCAGTCGATGAGCTACACCATCGACATCTATCGCGGGCAGATTCGCCCATTGGAGCGCTGGACTGACTATCTGTTCTACCTCTCGTTCTTCCCGCAGCTGGTGGCGGGTCCTATCGTACGAGCTAAGGATTTCATTCCGCAGATACGTAAGCCGCTGATTGTCACACGCGAGATGTTCGGCCGAGGCATAGCCTTTATTATCATCGGTCTGGTGAAGAAGGCCATCATTTCGGATTACATTTCGCTCAACTTCGTCGACCGTATCTTCGACGAGCCGGCCCTCTACTCGGGCTTCGAGTGCCTGATGGGTATCTACGGCTATGCGCTGCAGATCTACTGCGACTTCTCGGGTTACTCCGATATGGCCATAGGTATTGCCCTGCTGTTGGGCTTTAAGTTTCCCAAGAACTTCGATGCACCCTACAAGTCGGCCACCATCACCGAGTTCTGGCGCCGCTGGCACATATCGCTATCGTCGTGGCTACGCGACTATCTCTACATATCGCTGGGCGGTAACCGCCGTGGCACCGTACGCACCTACCTGAACCTCATCATCACGATGGTTTTGGGTGGTCTGTGGCACGGTGCGGCTGTGCGATTTATCCTGTGGGGTGCTCTGCACGGCGTGGCACTGGCCCTGCACAAGATGTGGCTATCGGTTGTGCCGTGGGCAAAGGCCAAGGGTGCAGATATGAACCCGCTGATGCGTGTGTTGGGCATTATACTCACGTTCCACGTCGTGTGCTTGGGATGGCTGTTGTTCCGCGCCGAGGATATGAATACGGTACACCTGATGCTCTACCAGATATTCCACTCGTTCAACACCTCGATTATTCCGCAGTTCGTGCTGGGCTACAAGGAGGTGATGGCATTTATCGTGCTGGGCTACTTTATGCATTTTATACCCTCGAAGATCGACTCCGACCTACAACACAAGGTGGGCGAGGCTTCGTTCTGGTGGCAGGTGGCTATGCTCGTTGCAGTGGTATGGTGCGTTATGCAGATTAAATCGAGCAACATACAGCCATTCATCTACTTCCAATTCTAACCCCGAAAGAGGCATTTCATCCCCCGAAAAGCAGGCTCGCTAGCTCTGCCGTAGCTTTGTTACGGCTCCACAAGAGGGCAAAAAGTCAGGCGCGAAGGAGTATGAAAATATGCAAAAATGGTATAATATTTGATACTCTTCGTACACAAGAAGGCGGCAAAAGAGCAAAAAATAGATGAAAAATTTGGGTATTTAGATAATTTTGCATATCTTGCACTCACAAAAATAAAATTTTAACTCTTAAAACACGTTTGCCTATTGAAGAAATTTCTACTCTTTGAACACATTTAAAATTAGGAGAGTATGAACACACAGTTGTTAAGCGATCAAGTATTGCTTAATCGCTATCTTTCAGGTGATCGTAGTGCTATTTCACAACTCATTGATAGACACTCGACGCGAGTACGCGACTACATTCGTATGATGGTCCGCGATCGCGACGTGGCTGACGACATCCTCCAAGAGACTTTGATTAAAGTTGTCCGCGTCATCGACGAAGGACGCTATGCTGATACAGGTAAGTTCTTGTCGTGGGTGTTGCGCATCGCACACAATCAGGTTATTGACTACTTCCGCTCGCAGAAGGGCTCACGCACTGTGAGCGAGGCCGAGGCGGGCTACAACGTATTGGGCACATTGCGCTTTGCCGAGCGCACGGTGGAGGATCGTATGGTCGACGAGCAGATTGAGGCCGACGTGCGTCGTCTGATTGACTGCCTGCCCGAGGAGCAACGCGAGGTGGTGGTTATGCGCTACTACGCTGGTATGAGCTTTCAGGAGATTGCCGACCAGACCGAGGTGAGCATCAACACTGCACTGGGACGTATGCGCTACGCGCTGATAAATTTGCGCAAGATGATCAAGGAGAACGATATCGTTTTGAACTAAAAATAAAAAATAATGTAAAAAAGGTTCATTCGGCACAATAAAACTCCCATAGATGCGTTATAAGGACAAACGGTAATGCCTATGGAAGATGTCGACAACAAAGTTCAAACCGAAATAATCGCAGACGAAGATAGGCTTTTTATGAGTCAAGTGATATGTGAAGAGGCAGACTTGTTCTATATGGACTGCTATTTTCGCGAACTCTTTGGTCAATAGATTATCGGAAAAACACAGGGGGAGGCTGCTCAAGGAGCGGCCTCATTTTTTGTAATGGGAAGCGGTGATACCTATTAAGGGGTTGCCTCGACCGTGGCTGAAGGGCGGTTTATGGTGCAAAGAGGTCGAAAAATGATGATTATTTGAAATTTTCATCGCGCAAGGCATAGTATTACGGATAATTTTACTAACTTTGCCGAGCGTTTCGCTTCTATGGCGACACACCGATGCGGATATGGTGTAATTGGTAGCCACGTCAGACTTAGGATCTGATGCCGAGAGGCGTGGGGGTTCGAGTCCCTTTATCCGCACAATCTTAATTTTGAGGAGAAATTTTCGAATTTCTCCTCATTTTTATTTTTATAACTATCTGATATTCTTTGAATTATATCGAGTGCCTGATTGCAGTCAAAGGTTCGATAATTCTCATTTTCCTTATCCCAAAAAATTCCGCTCGGAAACAACAAATTTTGGATTTTCTGGCATAATTCCAACTCCGAATCGCCCCACAAACTACCTAATTTACAGCAGGTTGCAACAACTTCATCAACCGTTGAGGTAAGGTTCGATAAATTTCTCTTGACCTTTGCAATTTCCACCTCGATTTTGGCGAGTTTCTCCTGGATAACCTCCACTGTGGTCGTGTAAATATCTTCGTCAATATCACCCATTCCACGACTGACCTTGCACTTCTTCAACTTGTTCTCCAACTCGCTCTTCTGCTTCTTCAAAAGCGACAACTGCTCCTTATGCTCGCTGTCCTCCTCGAAAATGATGCCCGACACCACATCGCTGAACCACTCCAACAACACGGTGGGGATAGTATAGGTATCCAATAACTCGGCATAAAGGCGATGCAACTTCTTTGCAGATACATTGGTCTTGCAGCCTGTTCGATTGCACTTATAGTAGTCGATATTCTTCTTTTTGACTGTGTAAGCCGTCAAAGGCAGACCATCTTCGGCACAACGGATATGTCGTTTGAGGGGAAAGCGGGGTGTTTCCGCCTTAACTTTGTAAACACCCGTTCTACCGCTTAATATCTCTTGAACCTGCAAAAACTCCACCCACGAAATGATTGCAGGGTGC
>JAZQSN010000041.1:0-2251 GCA_045630065.1 Alistipes sp. | reverse complement strand
TTCTTCCTCCGTTGGAGAGTAAACAGTTCCAAAACCTTTTCCTATTCATCGGCTTGGCTTGAATCTGCATCCGGCAACGGAGATAAACGACTGACGAAATAGTAGAAACAAAGAACAGCATAAATAATAGTTCATTTCTTGAAAACCTATCATTCAAACAGTTCTCAAATCTTTCAAAGGCTTATTATTTTCGACAGAGAGAAATTTGGCAAGCAGCAGATTTCACTCCCTCCAAAATAATAGATTGATAAGAGTGTGCTTTTGCCGTTCTTGGAAATTGTCGTACCTTTGTGCCGAAAACGTGGAATGATGGAAACATCAAACTGTAAATAGCACTGAAAAGAGAAGAAACACCCTTTATTGATACGCTTCGAGCGTTAAGAAACAATAAAAACGTTAAATCTTCACCTTTTAGAATGCACCCCTAAAGGTTATGACCATATTTCTGACTTATTACTCGCAAAATACTGAGTAATAACTGGTTGCAAATACTATGGTTGTAGTAATCTCGTCAGTGTGTATTGTAAAGCGACAACTCCTCCGACCTTGGGTTTTAATGCGTTTAAAGTTAATGCCCCAGATAGAAAAATCTTTGTACCATCGGCATCGTTGTACTCTTACAAGGTTGCAAAGAATTGGAGAAATTATGCAGATGCGATTGAAGGCTATGATTTTTAATTTATAATGAAGTTACAACAAAGGCTGTCGCATAAGCGGCAGCCTTTGTCTTTTTTATGATGTCTATTCCAGCACCATCTTCTCTTCCAATGTCTGGCGCAGGTGGCGGGAGTCGAGGTGGGTGTAGATCTCGGTGGTGAGTATGTTTTCGTGACCGAGCAACTCCTGCACCTGGCGTATGTTGGCGCCACCAGCCAAAAGGTGGGTGGCAAAGGAGTGGCGGAAAGTGTGGGGGCTAATCTTTTTGTCGATGCCGGCACGCTGGGCCGCCTGCTTGATAATGGTGAATATCATCACGCGTGTGAGGCGCGAGCCGCGGTTGTTGAGAAAGAGCGTATCCTCGTTGCGGGGTGCTGAGCGATGGTCCTTATAGACCGATATGCGCTCGCGGGCAATGCCGCTGATGGGTACAAAGCGTTGCTTGTCGCCCTTGCCAATCACACGAATATAACCCTCGCCAAAAAACAGATCGCCAATTTTCAGGTCGCAGAGCTCCGAGACGCGCAGACCACACGAGTAGAGGAGTTCCAATATGGCGCGGTCGCGCAGGCCCTTGGTTGTCGAGGGATCGATAGAATTGATTATCAGGTCAATCTCCTCGGTTGATAGGGTGTCGGGGAGAGAACGGTTGGCCTTGGGTGGCTCGACCATCTCGGCGGGCGAAAGTTCGATTATCTCCTCGATTAGTAGGTAGTTATAGAAACTCTTTATGCTACTCAGTGCACGTGCCTGGGAACTCTTCTCCTTTTTATTGTCGAAGAGCCAACCCATATAACGCTCAATCATTTCGCGCTCCACCTTCTTGGGCGGAAGGTCATACATCCTGAGTATAAAGTGGGCAAACTGTGCCAAATCGCGCATATACGATTCGATAGTATTCTCCGATAGGTGCTTCTCCAAACGCATATAGCTACGATAGCTACGCGAAATTTCCTGCCATCTTTTTGTATTATCTGCCATATTCTTTCTAACTTTGTCGTTGAGCACAGACTCAATGCAAAAATAGCAAAATTTTACATAATATGGAATATATCGAACTCAATATTTCTGTTGCTGACGGCGAGGCATCTGAGATTATGATGGCTATGTTGGCCGATTATCCGTTTGAGGCATTTGATGAGGCGGATGGAGTGTTAAAGGCCTATATTCAGACCCAGGAGTGGGAGGAGTGTAGCTTGGATGTTGAGCAGATGTTGCGTGAGCAGAACGTAACCTTTGAGGTTGCCGATGTCGAGCAGCAGAATTGGAATGCCGAGTGGGAGAGTGGCTTCGATCCTGTGGATGTTGTGGGCGAGCGAGCAATTCGCATCCGTGCCGAGCATCACGCTGCGCCGGCAGAGGGTGTGATAGATGTGGTGATTGCACCCAGAATGTCATTCGGTACGGGACATCACACCACCACAGCTATGATGTCCTCTACCATAGCAAGCCAGGCGGTTGCTGGTCTCAGAGGACTCGATATGGGTTGCGGTACGGGCGTTCTGGCCATCGTTGCACTAAAATGCGGAGCCCAAAGTATGGTGGCTGTCGATATCGATGATTGGGCGTGCGATAGTTGCCGCGATAGCATAGC
>JAZQSN010000040.1:0-48883 GCA_045630065.1 Alistipes sp. | reverse complement strand
CAAGGCCGAGATGATTAAGAAGATCGGCGCTATGGTCAACGAGAAGAAGTTGGAGGGTATCTCATATATCAACGATGAGAGTGACCGTAAGGGTTTGCGTATCGTTATCTTCGTAAAGAAGGATGCATCAGCCAATGTAGTGCTGAACACACTCTTTAAGAACACTGAGTTGCAGACTTCGTTTGCAGTTAATAACATTGCGTTGGTTAACGGCCGTCCTATGCTGCTTAACCTTCGTGATATGATTAAGTACTTCGTCGAGCATCGTCACGATGTTGTTGTTCGCCGCACTCGTTTCGACTTGAAAAAGGCGCAGGAGCGTATGCACATCGTGCAGGGCTTGCTCATTGCTCAGGATAATATCGACGAGATTGTACAGATCATCAAGGCTTCGCGCAGTACCGACGTGGCTAAGCAGACCTTGCAGGAGCGTTTTGGTTTGAGCGAGATTCAGTCGTCAGCTATCGTGGAGATGCGTTTGCGTCAGCTCACAGGTCTCGAGCGTGAGAAGTTGGAGGCCGAGCACGCCGAGCTCGAGCGCAAGATTAACTACTTTAACGATGTGTTGGCAAGCATCGATATGCAGATGCAGATCATCAAGGATGAGTTGCAGGAGATGAAGGCTAAGTATGGCGACGAGCGCCGTACCGAGATTGTATACTCTTCGGAGGAGTTCAACCCCGAGGATTTCTATGCCGATGACGATATGGTTATTACCATCTCGCATATGGGCTACATCAAGCGTACACCGCTGGCCGAGTATCGTATCCAGAATCGTGGCGGCGTAGGTATGAAGGGTAGCGCAACACGTGACGAGGATTTCATCGAGCATATCTACGTTGCATCAATGCACAATACAATGATATTCTTCACCGAGAAGGGTCGTTGCTACTGGCTCAAGGTTTACGATATTCCCGAGGGCACACGTGCATCGAAGGGTCGTGCAATCCAGAATATCATACAGATTGAACCTAACGACAAGGTGCGTGCATATATTAATACCAAGAACCTCAACGATGAGGAGTATATCAATAACAACTACATCGTAATGTGTACTCGCGAGGGTATCGTTAAGAAGACCAAGTTGGAGGCATACTCACGTCCTCGCCAGAATGGTGTGAACGCTATCGTTATCCGCGAGGGTGACCAGCTCATCGAGGCAAAGATTACCAGCGGTACAGCTGAGATTATGATTGCGGCTCGTGGTGGTAAGGCTATCCGCTTCAACGAGAGCACAGTTCGTCCTATCGGTCGTGTAGGTGCTGGTGTCCGCGGTATTGCACTCGACGAAGGTGACGAGGTTATCGGTATGATTTGCATTGAGCCCGAGTCAAAGCAGGATGTATTGGTACTCTCGGAGAATGGTTTCGGTAAGCGTACCGATCTCGACGAGTATCGTGTAACAAACCGTGGTGGTAAGGGTGTCAAGACAATCAACATAACCGAGAAGACTGGTGACTTGATCTCTATTCAGGCTGTGACCGATGAGAACGATCTGATGATTATCAACCGCTCGGGTGTGACAATTCGTACCAAGGTTGAGCAGATTCGTCTTGCTGGTCGTGCAACGCAGGGTGTTAAGATTATCAACTTGCGCGAGGGTGATGTTATTGCTTCGGTTATGGCTGTGCCCGTGAGCGACGAGGAGGTTGAGACCGCAGAAACTGCAGTTGAGGGTGTAGTGACAGAGCCTGCAGCAGGTGCTGAGACCGTTGCTGAGACTTCTGTGCAGAGTGCCGAATAGAAAAAAACAATACTAAAACAATAAATAACAACAGTAAAACGTTTCTTTAAAAACAGAAATTAATTGATTATGAAAAAATTAATTTTCGCGGTGATGGCCGTAATAGTTATGGCAGCACCAATGGCAAATGCTCAGAAGGTCAACAAGGAGGCTTTGGTAGCTAAGTTGGCTAAGGTTGATGCAGATTCACAGGATGCTAAGAAGGGCGCAAAGGCTGCTACTTGGTTGGCTCGTGGTGCTGCATATTTGGAGGCAGCTGAGGCTCCTTCGAAGGATATCTTCCTCGATATGGACTACACAGTTGCTGCTGTAGCTCTTGGTCGTGCTAATGCTCAGAATGAGGGTGTAAACGTTGGTGGTGTAGCTTGCACTGAGTACGTTTATCCTATGCTTAAGGTTTATGTTGCCGGCGGTAAGGTTGTTTCTTGGGTTGTAACTTCACCCGTTAAGGCTGGTGATTTGGCAATGGAGGCAGCTAACTCATACGTTAAGGCTGGTCAGATGGACGCTAAGTTGGCTTCAAAGGTTAACGAGGGTCTTGAGAAGGTTAAGAACTACTACAGCACTATGGGTACTGTAAACTACAAGGCTGGTAACGCTGGTGCTGCTGCTGAAATGTACATTGCTGCTGACGCTGTTCAGAACTTGCCCGGTTTCACTGGTAATAAGAGCGGTGACTTCATCTACAACGCTGGTTTGACTTACGTTATGGATGGTGAGAATAACCCCGCATCTTTCGTTAAGGGTGCTGAGGCTTTGACAAAGGCTTTGGAGTCAGGTTATGCTGACGAGCAGGGTAACATCTACTACTACCTCTTCCACGCTTACTTCGGCCAGAAGGACTCTTCTGTACGTGTTGCTAACTTGCAGCGTGCTAAGACTATCCTCATGGAGGGTCTTGCTAAGTATCCCGCTAACACACTCATCGTTGAGGGTCTTATCGGTCTTTACACTGACCGCGAGAACCCCGTTGGCGATCCTCAGGAGTTGGTTTCTATGGTTGATGGCGCTTTGGAGCGTGATCCTCAGAACAAGAGCTTGTGGAACAGCCGCGCTATTATGTTCGACCGTATGAAGAACTATCCCGAGTCAATCAAGTCTTTCCAGAAGGTTGTTGAGTTGGATCCCCAGAACGTACAGGCTACTTACAACTTGGCTCTCTCTTACATCTTCCAGGGTGATGCTATGAACGACGAGATGAACTCACGTGACTATAAGAGCAACGCTGACTTCCAGGCTGATCAGAAGAAGGTTATCGAGGCTTACAAGCCCGCAGTTCCCGTATTGGAGGCAGCTTACAAGCTTGATCCTAAGCACCAGGGTGTATTGGAGACCTTGAAGAGCCTTACTTTCCGTCTTCGCGATGAGGAGGGTATGATGGCTAAGTACGAGCAGTACAACAAGGCTCTCAACGAGTTGAAGGCTCAGTAATTTCGGCGCACCTTAGGGTGTAACGATATCATACAAAGCGGTTACCTATTTAGGTAGCCGCTTTTTTGTGCCATAGGTGAACAAAGGTGGATTGGTGGTTTGATGAAATTAAAATGTGGTTGCATTAAATTTATTTATTACTTATTTTTGTAAAAGTATGATTGAATAACGAGTAGCTATGGAGAAAAAAGGTGTTTTACCTAAAATAAGCCCATCGTGTGGCGGAAAAGTAAGTGTGTTATAAATTATAGTTGTTACGATGAATAAGATTCTTAATCCTTTTCGTTACTTACCCCTTCGTCAGGCTATCTGCTGGGGTATTGCTGCATTAATCCTTACGGCTATTTTCTGTTGGCAGGTAGGCCTTAGGATGACCTCTATCACGCAGGTTAATTATGCTGGTGGCTCATTGGCGCGTGCTACCGCGCAGCAGATTGTTGTGTGGGTATTGTTCGCGGTGGTGTTGTATGTCGCTGCGCTTATATTCTCACGCTCGAAGGTGCGCTTTTGGGATGTGGCAGCATTTAATCTCTTTGCGCGTATTCCCTTTGATGTGATGCTGCTTATCTTTGCTATCCCTATGGTACGTAGCGTTATGGGGCTGATGATGGATGGTAGCATTGCTACGGCTATGGAGTATATGAATCTGCTTACTGCGGTGGGGCTGGTCGCCTCACTCTTCTCGGTGTGGTACTTATATTGGAGTTATAAGGCTTTTGCCGAGGCTACGAACATCAAGAATGGGCGAGGAGTAGCTATTTTTATGCTCTGCTTTATTCTGACTTATATGCTTTCGGGGGTGGTTATGAGATTTGTATAAAGATTGGATGATTATGGCTGACAACTATTTAGGTAAAAAGATGGAGGACCACCTCCGTGCCACCGCGCCCACGAAACGCGCATCACACTCGCTCTCACGCCTTTTGGAGCGTAATCGTAGCCATCGAACTTTTGATACGATGTTTAAGGTGCGCGAGGACCAGTTGCGTCGCATTATAGAGGTAGCGACCAAAGTCCCCTCGGCTCGAAATCAGCAGGTGTTGCGCTTTCGTATGGTTTTGGATGGCGAGGCAGAGAAGGTGTTGCCACATATCCGTTTGGGTGGTGCGCTACCTGAGTTACATTTGCCAAATGCGGGGGAGGAGCCTCGAGCATTTATCGTCATCTGCTCTACGGTGCCCGCGTCGCACTATGTGAGCGTGGATTTGGGTATTGTGGCGCAGAGTATGCTGTTGCAGGCCGTAGAGATTGGTCTTAATGGTATCTGTATAGGAGCGTTTGATGCTAGGGCTGTTCGTGAGGAGCTAGGCTTGCCTTGCGACCCTCTGCTGGTGCTTGCTATTGGGCGCGGTAAGGATAATATACGCCTAACGGAGATTTCAGCAGAGGAGAATCATAATTATTACCGTCAGGATGGGGTGCACTATGTACCCAAAGTGCGTGTAGAAGATTTGATCTTGAAATAAAATAGGCGGGAATCTCACGATTGCCGCCTATCCTCGGAACATTAGAAGTTTCAATATTTTATTAGACGTTAAATAAACTACTAACGACCGCAGGAGTAGGACAGATGCTGGTAAGTGGTGCGAACCCACTGCGTAGCAGAGGATATTTGCCGACAACGATATTGGGTGCTTGCACGCAAGAATCGCTGTCGGTCAAATTATCAATTCGAAGAATAGTTCGCACCTACAAGGTCAGCATTGCTACGTGAACAGGTTGAAAGGAGTTTATGGAACTTCATTGCAAAAAAATAGGCGGGAATCTCACGATTGCCGCCTATCCTCGGAACATTAGAAGTTCCATAAACTACTAACCCAAACTTAAATAAATGAAGAAACCTCGCTGCAGCAGTGCTTAATTGCTGCAGTTGTTGTATCTAGTTGCAAAGGCTGTGCCACATTTGCCGTAGTAAGGATATGTGCCCGTGTGGCGCATCTATTAGTCTGATACTATTTCAAAGATCTTCTCGCGATCCATCTCCATCCAGTAACGTATGGCAAGGTGTCGCACATAGTCCCAATACAAGGGCGAGTCAGTTCCCCACGTGTGGCGTCCGTGGGCGATGTCGCGCTCAATCTGCTCGGCATAGCGAGGCTTTAAGCGTACCAAAATTGCGCCATTCTCGCTTCGAAAACGTGCTTCGGGTCGAGGCCTATCGTCTAATGTGCTTATGAGGCCGTGACCGAGCGTCGAGGCTGTACTCACCTGCAGGCCGTCGTTCATACAACTTAAGGGTGGCCGTAATCCTGCGTAGGATATGACGTGCATATGGTGCGCTCCGAGCTGCTCGCACGCAAATAGGCCCATCTTGGCGCCTATCGTGGCGTATATTCCCAGGTGGCCGTGCAACTCGTTTGTCTGCACTACAATCTGCCATTCACGTTCACCATAACGCTCGATTGAGGGTATGAGAATCTGCGCTACATCGTCGGCGTAGTGCGTTGGATGTAGCGGAAATGATTTTAATACTTGCATATTTATTTCCGTTTTAGAATGAAAGTTTCACTCCTGCAAAGAGCGTAGCTCGAGGCATCGGGTAGCCGGCATTTACCTCATAACGTTCGGCCAAGAGGTTTTCGCCTCGTGCGTAGATCTGGCAATATGAGGCTAAACGGTAGTTTATGTCGCAGTTCCATAGCAAGAAGTTCTCACGCGTGATGGGTGATAGCTGTGTGGCCAAGCCTCTGATAAGCTGGGCATCGGTAGCAAGCCGCCAACGGCCGGCGGTGTAGGTTATGCCGCCATAGAGTTTATGCTCTGGTGCTGCGATAACCGTGTGACGCATCTTCAGGTAGCTATAATTGGCCATCAGTGACAGATGCTCCGTGGCACGCCACGTAACCTCAATTTCGGTGCCGAGGTTTTCTATCTGTCCGGTGTTTACGTTCATCATACGACCATCAACGGGCAGCGTCTGAATCATATTCTCGCCTTTGATGTAGAAGAGGTTCACACCATACGAGACGTCGCCCACCTGCTGGCGCAACGATAGTTCGTAGTTCCATATGCGCTCTGGCTTGAGGTCGGGATTCTGTGGCGGGAACATATACATCTCGCGTATGGTAGGGAAGCGGAAGCCCTTGCTCAGCATTGCTTTGAGTTGGGTGTTTTTCGGTAGTTGAATTGATATTCCTCCCTGAGGTACCCATTCGGTGCCGATGTGTGAGTTGTAGTCCATACGCACTCCTGCATCGAGCGTAAGCCACTTTGTGATTTGCTGCTGCATATCAATGTAGGCCGCCACGTTGTCCAGCGACTTGTCGGCAACAATCTTGTCGCTCGCGCCATTCAGGTAGCGATTCAGAGCCTTACCGCCGTAGTGGCGATAGTCTACGCCCAGCATTGTACGGTTGCCTTCTATGAGAGTGAAACTCTGGTAGAGCATAGCACCCGTTATGGCATCCTGCGAACGGAAGCGATAGTCCAGAGGCTCATCGCCAGGCGAATACCCGTCGTTGATGCGGTGTACACCCCAGTTGTGGAACAGGTTAAGTGCTCCGTGAGCGTTGCGTATGCCGATAGATGATGTTCCGCGTGTGATGCGCGAATCGTTATCTATAATAGGACTTGATATAGAACCTGGGTTTGCGGTATTGAAATGTGTGATGTTCAACTCTCCCATCAATGCCCAGTTGCGGCCCAGGTCGTAACCTAAGCGGGCAAAGCCACCTATCTGTTCATAATCCATATTCTCGCGGTGGCCATCGGAACGGGTGTATGATGCGGTGGTCGTCATCGAGAAACGTCCCAAGTTGGTGCGGTTGGCAGCCTCGGCCTCAATGGTGTTGTAGGAGCCGTAGCTGAGTCGGAGATCGGTATGAGAACCCTTCTCTTTGGTTTGGTGGGTGATGATGTTAATCACGCCTCCCATAGCATTCGAGCCGTAGAGTACCGATGCGGGGCCACGTACTACCTCAACTCGCTCGGCAATCATCGACTGATAGGCGTCGGCAATAGGGTGTCCCATAAGACCCATATATTGAGGGTGACCGTCGATGAGCACCATCACTCCAGTAGTGGGTGAGCCTCCCACACCACGTACGGATATACCTCCTGCAGCACCCGATGCTACGCCATAACCCATCACTCCACGTGAGGTGATAAATAGTCCCGGCACCTGCTCAGCAAGTGTAGGCAGAAGTGAGGGGCGGTTGTCGCTCTCTATCTGGTCGCGGTTGAGTACCGATATGGTCATAGGCAGCAGACGGCGGTCGGTAGCTATGCGGCTACCTGTTACTACCACTTCATCGATGTTGAGATTATGCTGTGGGGTAGCCTGCAGCGAGTCTTTTTGTGCGTACACGGAGGGCGATAAGGCCAACACGAAAATAATCGAAAATAATTTCTGTTTCATTGCCTAGAAGTTTGCAGGGTCAATACAATGTTTATGCCACTCTACAAATATGCAAAAAAAATCGGGAATCACGCCGATTCCCGATAAAAATAATATAAATTTTGATATTATGTGGCGAGGGTGGAATCAATATGGAGATTGATTCTGCCCAATGCCTATTTATCTTCTACTTAATCTCCTCGCCAAAGAGTGTTGCTGACGAACAGCCTGTGATGCGGCAACGTACATAGTCGCCCACCTTGTGGTCGCCACGGTCGAATACCACCACCTTGTTCTGCGATGTGCGACCAAAGAGTTGCTCATCGCTTCGCTTAGATGTACCCTCAACTAACACCTCAAACTCCTTACCTACGTCGCGCTTGTTGCTCAGTTCCGATAGGCGATTTTGAAGATTGATAATCTCGGTAAGACGAGCTGTTTTCACATCCTCAGGAATGTCGTCGCCAAGGTTGCGCTGAGCGAAGGTGCCGGGGCGCTCCGAGTATTTGAACATAAATGCGAACTCGTAGCCTACCTCCTCCATCAGCGATAGGGTCTGCTTGTGATCCTCCTCGGTCTCGCCTGTAAAACCTGCGATAAGGTCGGTTGTGATGGCGCAGTCGGGCATATAGCGACGAATGGCAGCCACACGGTCGAGGTACCACTCGCGGGTATATTTTCTATTCATGCGCTCCAGCATAATGGTCGAACCCGACTGTGCGGGCAGATGGATGGCACGGCAAATGTTGGACATCGATGCCATAACCTCCAGCAGACGGTCGCTCATATCCTTGGGGTGCGACGTTGCAAAACGTACACGCAACAGAGGTGAAATCTCGGCCACGGCCTTTACCAGGGCGGGAAAATCGTATTCACCTGTGCGGTATGAGTTCACATTCTGACCGAGTAGGGTTACCTCGCGATAGCCATTTTCAAAGAGTGAACGAGCCTCTGCAATGATGGTTGCAGCCTCGCGGCTTCGCTCACGACCGCGTGTGTAGGGCACAACGCAGTACGAGCAGAAGTTGTTGCATCCGCGCATAATGGCGATGTAGGCACTCACACCATTCTTATCAAGACGCACGGGGGCAATCTCAGCGTAGGTCTCCTCCTGCGAGAGCAGTGTGTTTACGCCTTTGCCACCAGCCTCTGCCTGACGCACAAGGTTGGGTAGGTCACGATAGGTGTCGGGACCCGCTACGATATCGACCGCCAGCTCACCCTCGGTGAGTTGCTCCTTCAGGCGCTCGGCCATACAACCTATGATGCCAATTATGAGCGAAGGCTTGCGCTTGCGCAGACGACGCATCTCGGTCAGACGTCCCCAAATGCGCTGCTCGGCGTTGTCACGGATCGAGCAGGTGTTTATGAGGATGATGTCAGCCAGGTTGATGTCGTCGGTGTAGAAGTAGCCCTCATCCTGCATAATCGATACGACAATCTCGGTATCGCCAACATTCATTTGGCAACCGTAGGTCTCGACAAAAAGTTTGCGACCGTCGCCAACGGCAGGACGCAGTGTATTTACATTTATCATAAGTTCTTAGTTGTTAAGCATTGTATCTTTCTCGGGGAATGGCTTGAAGCCCTCGCCGTAGGTGTCGTAGGCGACGGTCACAACGAGGAACACCGTGGGGTCTATCTCGCGGATTTTACGCTGTACCTGAGCCACCTCACGACGGCTCACAACAAGAAAAATCATCTCCTTCTCCTCTTTTGAGTACATTCCCGAAGCCTTGATATATGTGCCTCCGCGCTCCATATCGCCAATAATATATTGGCGCAGGGGCTCAGAGTGGGTGTTTCCGATGATGAATAGCAGTTTGTCGTACGACGCACCATCGATAACGTAATCAACCACGCGCGATGCTACGAAGATGCAGATAAGCGAGTAGAGCGAGAGTAACCAGCCACCAGCCTCACTGCCATCGTCAATGCCGATACCGAAACCGATTACCACCAATCCTGCAAGCACAACGCAGGTGTCGGCAATGAGAACGCCACGCGAGAAGGGAATGTGAAGGTAGCGATTAAGTATCATCGCAATAATATCAGTACCTCCCGTAGTGGCGTTGCTGCGCACCACCAGACCCAAGCCTGCGCCGATGATTGTTCCACCCAGGATGCACGAGAGCATAAGATGGTCGGAGAGGTCGATTGCGCCACCAATGAGTAACGATGGGTCGAGTGACTGCAGAGCCTCCTTGGTAGGGTAGGCCGCTGCCGAGATAATGTTCATCAGACCAGGTGTGATGAATGCTGCAAAGAGCGTGCGACCGCCAAACTGTTTGCCGAAGAGCATAATGGCAATGGTCAGCAACGGAATATCCATCATATAACCAAATGTACCGACCTGAATCGAGGGGAAGATATTATGCAAAACGATACCCAAACCGTATACTCCGCCAGGGACTATGTTATAGGGATTGATGAAGAATACAAAACCTATGGCACACATCGTGCAACCCAAAACTATGGTGATCATTTCGCGCCACCACACCAAATCGGTCAAAAGACCTTTGATTGATATCTTTTCTGACATATGCAAATGCTTTTTTTACGGACACAAATGTAGTAATATTTTGCGAATATGTAGAATTATCGGCCTTTTCTTATAATAGGATTTTTGCTTTCGACGGCTCGTTTTTTGGCAAAATAATGATTTTTCGGTGTGATTTTCGCCACTAAATGGGGTATTATATCACTTTCGATAGTCATTCACACCCATTTTTAGATACTTATCACATAATTTTTGCAATGAAGAAAAAAAAGTAGATTTTTGTGGCAAAATTAAACACGATACACTGGTAGGACAAGCAGATTTTATGCCTAAAAGTTGGGCTCTTCAATAAATTAGTGTATATTTGTCCAAATTTATCTTTTAACTATCGGTAGAAAGATGGCAGGCTATGAGTGTTTTTTTGCCCCTTTCTTCGCGTTTAAATTTTATGATTATGGCAAGTTGGAGTGTTATTACATACTATTGTGTACTATCGATGTTGATTATGGCTTATTTGCTCGGCTCTATACCAAGCGCCGTGTGGATTGGTAAAAAGTACTACGGCATCGATATCCGCGAGCATGGTAGTAAAAATGCAGGAACAACCAATATGCTTCGAGTACTGGGTAAGCGTGCCGCTATCCCTGTATTTGTGCTTGACTTCTTCAAGGGTTTTGCCGCAGTGTCGCTTATGAGTCTTATGCGATATGACCCCGAGATTACCTCGGCGTGGCTTATTAACCTGAAGATTTTGGGTGTATTCGTAGCTGTGTTGGGCCACATCTTCCCCGTATTTGCAGATTTCAAGGGCGGTAAGGGTGTAGCAACTTTGGTGGGTGCCATTACCGGTATCTATCCGCAGATAATCCTGCTTTGCTTTGCGGTGTGGGCATTGGTGTTTATGTTCTCTAACTATGTGTCGCTGGCATCGATGACAGCAGGTTGCTGCTTCCCGTTGTTTGTGATAATTTACTCGTCGAGCGAGTGGTCGCGTAGTCACGACGTCTCGTTCACATTTATACTCTTCTCTTTTGTGGTGGCAGGTCTGTTGATATGGTCGCACCGCAAAAACATAGAGCGACTGAAGGCTGGCACCGAATCGAAGATTTACATTTGGAGCAAGCCGCCCCAAAAAGATGAATGATAGATAACTAATCAAAATAGTATATGTTACAAGAAAATTTGATTAAAATGTACGAGGAGAGTTTCCGCGAGAACCACTCCTTGCCAGCATTGACCGATTATTTCGGTAAAAGAACTATCACCTACATCGAGATGGCTGAGCAGATGGCTCGCCTTCATATTTTGTTCGATAAGTTGGGTGTTAAGCACGGTGATAAGATTGCGCTTGTCGGTCGTAACGATATTAACTGGTGTGTTGCGTACATCGCTACTATCACCTATGGCGTAGTAATCGTTCCCATTCTTCAGGACTTCAACCCTGCCGATGTTGAGAACATCGTAACTCACTCGGAGAGCCGCATTCTCTTCGCAAGTGATTCTCACTGGCAGACACTCGATACCGATCGTATGCCTCAGCTCGAGGCTGCGGTTTCGCTCAAGAACTACAGCGTAATCTACGAGAAGGAGGGTACAACTGTTACCGATGCTGTGGCCACTATCGATGCGTCATTTGCAGAGAAGTATCCCAACGGTTTCCAGATTGAGGATATCAAGTTCAACGCAATTCCCAACGAGGAGATGATCTTGTTGAACTACACATCGGGTACAACTGGCTCGTCGAAGGGTGTGATGCTCTCGCTAAATAACCTTACGGGTAATATGGTATTTGGTCGTGGTTTCGAAGATCCCGAGACTGGCCATAAGTTCCTGCACCGTCACGGTCGTGTTTTGTCGTTCTTGCCCCTGGCTCACGCTTATGGTGCCGCATTCGATTTCCTCGCGCAGTTGGTCGTAGGTGGTCACATCACATTGTTAGGTCGTATGCCGTCGCCCACAATTTTGGTGGAGGCTATGAAGACCGTTAAGCCTACGATGATTTGTTGCGTGCCTCTGGTACTTGAGAAGGTATATCGTAAGATGATTATGCCTATGCTCGAGAAGGGCCCGATGAGCATCGCAATGAAGATTCCTTTTGTGAACACAGCCCTCTATGCAATTATCAAGGCTAAGTTGTTGGAGTCGTTCGGTGGCGAGACCAAGATTTTCATTGTAGGTGGTGCTCCGATGAATCAGGAAACTGAGTCGTTCTTGCGTAAGATTAACTTCCCGCTCACCATTGGTTATGGTATGACCGAGTGTGCTCCCTTGATTAGTGTAACTGCTCCTTGCGAGTTTAAGCAGAGCTCTTGCGGTCGTACATTGAAGGGCTTTATGGAGGCTAAGATTGATTCGAAGGATCCTCAGAACATCGCAGGTGAAATTTTGGTTCGTGGTGAGAATGTGATGATGGGCTATTATAAGAATGAGGAGGCTACAAACGCTGTACTCGATAAGGATGGCTGGTTGCACACTGGCGATATGGGTGTGATGGATCCCGATGGAACTATCTACATTAAGGGTCGTTGCAAGACTATGATTCTTACTGGTACAGGTCAGAATATCTACCCCGAGGAGATTGAGGATAAGCTCAACAACCTGCCTATGGTGTTGGAGTCGCTCATCATCGAGAGCCGTGGTGTGTTGAAGGCATTGATCGTGCCTGACTACGATAGCGCTACACAGGAGGGTATCGACAATGAGGGCCTGCAGAAGATGATGGAGGAGAATATCAAGTTGCTCAACACTCAGGTAGCATCATACGAGAAGGTGGCTTTGTTTGAGATTCGTGATAGCGAGTTCGAGAAGACCCCCAAGCGTTCTATCAAGCGTTTCCTATATCAGGATAAATAGATTGCTGCGTATCAGGCTTCTGTGAAGTAATTTGCAGTATAGGATAAAGAAAATAGGGCATCCCACTCGGATACCCTATTTTTATTGTTTAGTATTTGTAAACCTTGGCTTTCGCCTTTTTTACCTTAGCACCAGGCTTGGCAACAATCTCTACCGATGAACCCTTGTCGAAGAAACGGTCGCCGATAATATCCTTTCCCATCTTGTCGCGTTTGATGGTGTATTTTCTTACACCATTCATCACAACATCAATCTCTCCTACGAACTCTACGTCGAGTGTCAAGGCTCCGCGCTCCAATCTCTCGTTATTCTCCCATCTCCACCTAGGGGAAGATGACTTTGCATCGACCTTACCCTTGCCTTTGTGAATAGGCTTATGGGTAGGCATAATCGAGAAGTCGGTTAGCTGATAAGTGATGCCGTTACGCTGAGCAATGGCCTCATTTGGTGCGGGGAATATAGAGGCCTGCACGATGTAACCACGATCGGTGAGTGCCTTGCAGAAATCGGCTGTATAGAGTTTATATTGCATCGATGAAATACCGCAACGACCGCCAATCCTCTCCAGGCGAGGTGTAATCTGGTCGGGTGTGCCTTCGTTAATCGAATAGAGAACTATGCAGTCGGAGAATTTGCGTACCTCCAAAAGAGGCTCATAATCCGCAGTGAATGCCACCCATTCGTTATCGAACATCTGCTGTGCCACGCGGTACGACGGTACAAGGTTGCTATGCAGCATAGGTACAATGCCGTGTTTTTTGCACTCGGTGAGAAGCTCCTCTAGGGTAGGTATGGGTGTGCGCCATTCGGGGTTTGTAGACTCCAGCACATAGTCGCGACGCAACTCCTCGAATGTAAGGTCTGCAAGACGCACGGGCTTGTCGAGGCGTGAGTAGTCCGACGCTCGGCGCATAGTGCGGTTGATGGTGCCATCGTGCAGAATTACCATCACTCCATCCTTGGTGTAGTGCACATCGCACTCGATACCGGTGTATCCCATCTTCTTGGCCATTGCTACAGCGGGCAATGAGTTCTCGGGGACGATAAATTCACCTGTGGCACTCTTGCTCCAGCATCCGCGATGAGCATATAGGGTTAGGGGAGTGTTCTGTTTGGCTACGGCTGTGATAGCACATAAGCAAATAAGTAGCGTGGTGAAAAACTTTTTCATAAGAAGACTATTTTGAGTTATAGTTAGACAAATATAAGCTTTTTTTTCAAAGAATGGGAATTTTTCATATCTTTGTTGGTATGAGAGCGAAGCCAAATAAAACCAGTTTCGGTGAAAATCTACTCTATTTCTTGGTATGGAGTATGATGTTGCTTGTGCCATTCCTCAACGCAAGTATGATGTCGGAGGATGGTGTCGTGCTTACTAACGTACTTTTGGTATGGAGTAAGCTATTGCCCTATATCTTTATATTCGCAATCAACAACTTTATTCTTCTTCCGCGACTGCTCTTAAACCGTCGCTACATTACTTATACAGTCGTGACACTGGCGATGCTTTCTCTGTTGTTCTATTCGCTGGAGTACTATCAGGATCCTTTGCGCCGAATCGTCTTCCCCGATGGAGGTATCACTTACGTTGTGCAGGGACGTGCGTCGTTTACCGATTTGGCGTGGTACTGGAATGTGGTGCTCGGCTGGTTTATGATGGGAGCTAACTGTGCTATCAAACTGATGTTCCGTTCGATTCAGGATGAGCAGAAGATGATTGCAATGGAGCGTCAGATGTTGCAGGCCGAGATGGAGTATCTGAAGTATCAGATCAACCCCCATTTCTTTATGAATACGCTCAATAACATCCACGCAATGATCGATTTCGATCCTGAGGCGGCCAAGACCTCCGTAATCGAACTCTCGAAGATGATGCGATATGTGCTATATGAGTCAGAGAAGACGCAGGCTAACCTGACGCAGGAGGCGCACTTTATTGCAAATTATGTGTCGTTGATGCGTATTCGTTATCCCGATAGCGTCGATGTACGACTCAATGTGCATCATCCGCTGCCAATCGATGCCAAGGTGCCGCCGCTGCTCTTTATTGTTTTTGTGGAGAATGCCTTTAAGCACGGAGTGAGTTACGACGAGCCATCGTATGTCTACATCGATTTGTTGTGCGATAACGACCGCACCATCTGTCAGGTGCGTAACTCGCGCCATCCGTTGTTGCGTGTCGAGCGAGGCGGTGTGGGACTTGAGAATGTGCGCAAGCGTCTGGATTTGATTTTCGGAAAGGATTATGAGTTGTTGCTCGATGGTAGTCGTAGCGACGAATATATAGCAAAACTATCAATACCTATTACCTATGATAAAATGCGTAGCCATTGATGACGAGCCGTTGGCATTGCGTCAGATTGAAACCTATATTAAGCGACTGCCTTCGTTGGAGTTGGTTGCCTTGTGTCATAATGCCACACAGGCTGAGCAGGTGCTCTCAGAGAAGCCTGTGGAGTTGATTTTTGTCGATATCAATATGCCCGATAAGAGTGGAGTCGATTTCGTGCGCGATATGGAGAATCCGCCTTTGGTAATCTTCACTACCGCATACTCGCAGTATGCAATCGAAGGTTTCCGTCTCGATGCGGTGGATTATCTGCTCAAGCCATTCTCGTTTGCCGAGTTTGAGCGTGCTGTCGAGAAGGCTCGATCGCTGGTTGAGCTATTTCGCTTGAGAGAAGCTAAGGATGCCAAGTTGGGTGAGGCTTTGCCCGCACAGGAGAGCAAGGCTAACGACTGCATCTCAATCAAGGCTGACTATAAAGTTACGCTGGTGCGCTATACCGATATTGTATTTATAGAGAGTGTGGGCGAGTATGTTCGACTTCATCTGGTGTCGGGACAAAAGATTATGTCGCTCTTCCGCCTGAAGAATATGGAAACGGCACTCCCCTCGGAGCGCTTTATGCGTGTGCATAGATCTTATATTGTCAATCTGGAACACGTCACAGGATATGCCCGTGGTCAGGTGTCGCTCGATAATGGCGATAGTGTGCCCGTAAGTGTGAACTATCGTGATTCATTCCGCGACTACGTCGAAAGTATCCATCCCACCCAGATGATGTAGCCTTAGCCCAAGTGTGGGAATGAGCTTTGTGCTACATACTCCGACTCGGTCTGCTCGAAGCAGAAGTGTCGCAGGCCGTTGGTGATGATTATGTAGCGAGCTTTGACTATGGCATTGTAGCGAGTAGCTTGTAAGAATACCTCTTGCGCTATGGCGGGGTTGTCGAGTGCTATCTCGGGCGCTTTGCATTCGGCAAGTAGCAGTGGCTGTGCATTGGCATCGAGCACCACCACATCGGCTCGTTGTGCCATATCGTTTATCTCTACGGGATACTCCTCCACGATGGATTGTAATGTCGCAGCACAATGGCCGACAAGATACTCCACCAAATGTCGACGCACCCACTCCTCGGGTGTGAGCACAACGTATGTGCGACGCACGCTATCAAATACCAGCGTGCGATGCCCATCGCTCTTGGCGCGTAAATTTATCTTCGGGAAGTTGAGTTTTGGTGGAGAATACATCGCAATACCGAAAAATTTTATAACTTTGACACAAATATACGAATAATCGAGCAATATATGAAACCTGTTATTTCAATCATAGCATTTTTATTTGCCTCACTTATGCCGCTTGCCGCGCAGGAGTCTCTCGCGCCCGATGAGGTCGCTGCGGGACGTAACGTGGCACGTTCGCGTGTTGTGTCGTATCCTACGGCCGAACTTGCCGCGGAGCATTGTGCCGAGGCTGTGCAGTCGCAGTATATACGTGTGGTGAGCGAGTGGAGGCGCACTGAGCAGGATGATGCTATAGTCTTTAAGTCGCAATATGCTATTCCCTTCTCGTGGCTCAGCCGTCTGGCTACGCTCTATGTTGGCGAGGCTTCGGGAGCTTACGAGGTTCTTATCAATGGCAAGAGCGTGGGATATACCTCTAATCCCTTCTCGCCTGCTGAGTTTGACGTGACAAAGGCCTCGAAGGAGGATATGAATACCGTTGAGATTCGCATATTCAAAAATCATTGGAGCCACCGTCTGGAGGATAACATTGCCTCTGGCACGCCGAGTGTAGGTGAGGTGTATGTTATGTCGCAGCCGCAGATTCGTCTGCGTGACGTGTTGCATAATGCCCGTATCGATACAGGTACTGAGGAGGCCATCGTCGAGGTTGGTATGGTCGTAAAGACAGAGTCGCTTAATCCCAAGAAGGCACGCATTCACTATGAGCTGATGTCACCCGATACTACGGTTGTAACCTATGGCCATCGTGACATAGAGTTGGGTATGCGCTCAGAGGATACCATTAAGATTATGGCGCAGATTCCCCGCGAGGCTTTGTGGAGCGCCTCGTCGCCTACGCTCTATCGTCTGAATCTTTCGACTCAGATTGAGGGCCGCTATGCCGAGTATCAGACTCACCTGATTGGCTTCCGTGTTGTAGAGTGCGATGCCGATGGTAACCTTATTATAAATGGTGAGCAGGTGGCTATATCATATATTGATGCCGATGCCCATAGTGTAAAGGCTACCGATATTGTCGCGGCTCGTGAGCAGGGAAAGAATGCCGTACGCTTTAAGATGGGCGCCGTTCCGCAGCAGGCCTATGCTTTGTGCGACTCTTTGGGAATGTATGTTTACGCCCAAGTTCCTATCAATACATCTAAAAGTGGTACGTCGCGTGTGGTGGGTGGCAATCCCTCGAACGACCCTCTTTGGCGCGAGGCATACCTCGATAGGGTAGAAACTACTTATCGAACTACACAAAATCGCACTTGTGTCGTGGGTTATGTGTTGGCTAAGGATTCGGCTAATGGTATTAGCTTGTATGATAGTTACTTGTACTTGAAATCGCTGGAGAAAAAGCGTCCTGTAGTGTATGAGGAAGTGGCTGGCGAGTGGAATAGTGATTAAGAAAAGTGCATTTTTTTTGAAAAAAGTTGTTGAAAAATTTGCACAGTAAAAAAAAGTGCCCTATATTTGCACTCGCAATCAGGAACGAAAGCGACGCGGTTGCAAAAATGCCTCTTTAGCTCAGTTGGTAGAGCACGACACTCTTAATGTTGGGGTCCAGGGTTCGAGCCCCTGAGGGGGTACAGAAGAGAAGAACGTGAGTTCTTCTCTTTTTTTTATTCGTCAGGGCTCGAACCCTGGCGAAGTCCCACTTTGACAAAGGGGGATTTAGGGGGAATGTCAATATCGAGCACACGACTGCGCCTCTGCTGGTAGCGCAGTCGAGCCCCTGAGGGGGTACAGAAGAGAAGAACGAGAGTTCTTCTCTTTTTTTTGTTTTATCCCGCTTCTTCACCTTGCTAATTGTTTCGAGGCGTATAACATTGGGCGTGGGACGGATGCTCTTTTTCTGTTCTATTTTATGCTCGTTGTGTGGTGGGGTAGGGAGTTTTATTTTGGCAATGCTCTAATTTATGATGATGTAGTCCATCCTTTCTAATAAGGACGATATCGGGGCCGATGCAAGGTGAAATATCAGCGCAAAACCAATCTTTGTATTATGCTGATTTTTAGTTGTATGTGTGGATATTTTTTCCTACCTTTGCGCCCATATGTTTACACTTAAAAATCACAAATGGTATTTAGGCCTTACACTGCTAATTTTCAGCGTGTTATTGTTGCCTCCTCCCAGCGCTTTTGCGCAAAGCGAGGCGGTAGTGGCCGTTAGTGGTACGATAACCTCGGCAGAGGATAATGAGCCTTTGATTGGCGTCTCTATCGTATCGGATTCATTTCAGGGAGTCACCTCGTCGATAGATGGTACTTACTCTATCAAAGTCAAGGCAGGCTCGGTATTAACATTCTCATATCTTGGTTTTCAGACCATCGAGTGGACAGTGCCCGTTGGCGTGGCAGAGGTTCAGCACGATGTGGCTATGCAGAGCGAGTCGGAGTCGATTGACGACGTTGTCGTAATCGCCTACGGTGTGCGTAAGAAGGGCACCGTTGCCGGTTCGGTGGCTACAGTGAAACCCGAGAAGATTGAGAATACCCCGACGGCAGCCTTCGATCAGGCACTGCAGGGTCAGGTGGCTGGTTTGACTGTACTCTCCAATACTGGTGAGCCCAGCGCATCGGCTGTGATGACTATTCGAGGTACAAACTCTATTAATTCGGGTACGGCACCGCTCTACATCTTGGATGGTGTGCCCATCTCGAGCAGTGACTTCAACACAATCAATCCCGCCGACATCGAGTCGTTGTCGGTACTCAAGGATGCATCGTCGACTTCTATCTACGGAGCGCGAGCAGCAAATGGTGTGATCGTTATCACCACTAAGCGCGGTCGTGCCTCGGAGCGTCCCCGTATCGAGTATCGTATGCAGCTCGGTTTCTCGCAGGTAGCTAATGGTCAGAAGTGGGATTTGATGGATACCAGCGAGCGTATCGAGTACGAGAAGCAGATTGGTATGGACGTAGGTCAGAACTACGACGTGTTGAGCAAGATCGACATCAACTGGCAGGATAAGGTATTCAACTCATCGGCTATGTTGCAGAGCTACGAGCTTTCGATTTCGGGCGCTGACGAGAAGAGCAGCTACTACATCTCGGGCGGTTATTACAATCAGGATGGTACGGCAGTGGGCTCTACTTTCGAGCGTTACTCGTTGCGTACCAACTTCGATCGTAAGGCGGCAGATTGGTTGAAGGTGGGTAGCAATCTTATGCTTAACTTCCAGAAGATTCAGCAGGCCGACGAAGGTTCTTACAACCTGCTCACTCCCATCTCGGCTGCACGTTTTATGATGCCATATTGGAATCCCCATAAGGCTAACGGTGAGTTGGCATCTATCTCCGACGGCAGCTGGCGCGGTAATGGCCAGAACCCGCTCGAGTGGTTGGCCAATAACCCCGTACACTATCAGAAGTACAAGCTTATCGCAACAGCATTTGCCGAGGCAACTCCCATCAAGGGTCTTACTCTGCGTTCGCAGGTGGGTGTCGACTACTCGCACACAACAGGTTTCGGCGTCTCATATCCGAGCTATGCCCCCAATCAGGGTCAGGGCTCTGCATCACGCAGTACAACCGATGGTTATAACTTGACAATCACCAATACAGCAAACTATGCGTTTGACCTTGGTCTCGACCACTCGTTCAACTTTATGCTTGGTCAGGAGGGTGTCGACTACCACTATGAGGCATTCAGCCTTATGACAGAGGGTCAGAACAACGACCGCTTGACCAACATCTCGAACGGTACACGCGCAACATCGTGGAGCGACACTACCGACTCGGATTATGGTTTTCTCTCGTTCTTTGCTCGTGGTGAGTATACGCTCAAGAATCGTTATTTCTTCGAGGCGGCTGCACGTCTCGATGGCTCATCGCGATTCGGTAGCTCACGTCGCTGGGCTATGTTCTGGTCGTTGGGCTTTATGTGGGATATGCGTAATGAGGAGATGTTGAGTGGTGCTACGCACTGGCTCACCACTGCGCAGATCTCAGCCTCAACAGGTACATCGGGTAACTCATCAATCCCCAACTACGAGCATATGGCCCTAGTTGGTGGCGGTCTCGACTATAATGGCGATGCCGGTGTGGCATTGTTGCAGCCCGGTAACGAGCATCTCGGTTGGGAGAAGCCCTGGACGAGCAACCTTGCATTCCGCTTCGGTTTCTGGAACCGACTCAATGTCGATTTGGAGTTGTACTACAAGCGTACGTCTGATATGTTGATGGAGGTGCCTGCACCCTACTCTACAACAGGCTATGGCTATTACTGGGATAACGTAGGAGCAATGGTTAATATGGGTTCAGAGATTAACCTTAACGCAATGCTCATCAGCACAAAGAACTTCAGTTGGTCGGTAAATGCTAACGTATCATACAACCATAACGAGATTGTTGAGCTTTACAACGGTGTACAGGAATATGAGCGTTCAAACACAAACACCAAGCTTGTTGTGGGACACCCTCTGGGCGAGTTCTACATCAACCGTTATGCAGGTGTTAACCCCGCTAATGGTGATGCGTTGTGGTACGATAAGGATGGCAACATCACCAACGAGTTGCACGACGAGGACAAGGTCTTGGTAGGCAAGAGTTATATCGCGCCCTGGCAGGGTGGTTTTGGTACGGCTCTTAACTGGAGGGGTCTGTCGTTGAGCGCACAGTTCAGCTGGGTGGCCGATCGTTGGATGCTTAACAACGACCGTTACTTTGACGAGTCTAACGGCCGTTTTGCATCGTACAACCAGTCAAACCGCTTGCTCGATCGTTGGATGAAGCCTGGTGATGTGACCGACATTCCTCGTCACGGCGAGTACACCGAGTTCGATAGCCGTCTGCTTGAGGATGCATCGTTCTTGCGATTGAAGAATGTGATGTTGAGCTACTCGCTCCCCTCTGCTCTGTTGAAGAAGAGCCGTGCATTCACTGGTGCAAGAATCTATGCACAGGCGCAGAATCTGTTGACTTTCACTAAGTTCTCAGGCCTTGATCCCGAAGGCTCATCAAATATCTACGCTGCGCAGTATCCAATGTCGCGTCAGTTTACATTCGGAATCGACTTAACCTTTTAATGAGCAATGAAGACTATGTTTCGTAATATAAAGTTATTCTTAATTCTCATCACCTGCTTCTCAATGGCATCTTGCCTTGACAAGGTGCCCTCGTCGGCTATCCCCGAGCAGGAGGCTATGATGACTTTCGACGATGCCGAACAGACCGTTACGGGTATCTACGCGTTGCTCAAGAGCAGTGCATTGTATAGCGGCTATCTTACGCTACTGCCCGATATTCAGGCCGACTTGGTGTATGCTGTCGACGGCTATACAAACGTATATGGTACATTCTGGCAGTGGGATATCCGCCCCACCAATGCCGAGATTGAGTCGGTGTATGCAGCATTGTACAACGTTATTTCTAACTGTAATTTCTACCTCGAGAATATCGGTCGCGTGATGGACGCGCAGGTTAGCGACGAGCACATTACTATACTTGAGCAGTATACCGGTGAGGTGCACACCATTCGTGCTATGGCCTACTCGGAGCTCTTGAAGTGCTTCTGCAAGGCCTACGACCCCGCCACTGCCGAGAACGAGTTGGGAGTTGTTCTGCGCAAGGGTTACTCTCAGCCCGAGCCTTCGAAGCGCGCTTCGCTCTACGACTCTTACGCTTTCGTGTTGGATGACCTCACCAAGGCCGAGGAGTTGCTCGACTCTGAGTATGACGCCTATAGCTCGAATTACATTACCGAGTCGGTTGCTTTCGCCCTTCGTGCGCGTGTGGCGCTCAATATGCAGGATTGGGACGAGGCCATTAAGTACTCTTCAAAGGTGATTGACCACCCCGATAGAGTATACTCGCTCTCGTCGGTATCGAGCCTCTACACATCTAATATGTCGTACTTCGACTATATGTGGAATAATGATCTTGCAACCGAGGTTATCTGGCGTATAGGTTTCACCCCCACATCTTACGGTGGCTCGTTGGGTTCGGTGTTCTTGCACTTCAACAACGACTACACATACTTCTATCCCGACTATGTGCCTGCACAGTGGGTGTTGAATCTCTACGATGATGCTGATTTGCGCTATGGTAGCTATTTCTACGAGGCGCAGACTGGTTATGACCATCAGTTGAGCTGGCCTTTGTTGGTTAAGTACTATGGTAATCAGGATTTTATCAATAACAACTTGCTCTATCACATCTCTATGCCCAAGCCCTTCCGCTTGGCAGAGCAGTATCTGATTCGTGCCGAGGCATATTGTCGTAGCGATGAGCCAAACTTCGGCCTTGCATCGAAGGACTTGACAACTCTGCGTGCCGCACGTTACGCGGCAGGTGGTGGTGCTATTTCACTCTCGGCCGATGATTTTATCCAGAAGATTGCCGACGAGCGTGTTCGCGAGCTTTATATGGAGGGTTTCCGCCTGAACGATTTGAAGCGTTGGGGTACCTTATATAATAATGGCAAGGGCTTCACTCGTACTCCCCAGCGTAGTTCGCTCTCGGAGGGTAGCTCACTGAGCGTAAGCCTTGACAATCCTATGTTCGTATGGCCTATCCCGCAGCACGAGATTGAGGCTCCCGGTTCGGAGGTTGTAGGTAATGATAGCAACAAATAATTGAAATATGTCAGCGATGAAAAAGATACTTCAAAATAGCCTTTTGGCTCTTTGTGCCGTGGCGGGCTTTGTGGCTTGCGACGAGCAGTATGTAACCTATTCGGGACCCGAGTATGTTATGTTTGCCGACTCGATTTCTACCAATATGGTTCTTGCCGACGCCAGCTCGTTTGCTGTGCCCGTGGCCTCAACGGTTGCGTGCGACTACGACCGTACGTTCGGTGTCGAGGTGGTCGACAGTGGTAGCAATGCTATCGAGGGCAAGCACTATCGCCTTGAGTCTAATTCGGTTACTATCCCCGCAGGTGAGCTGGTGGCCAATGTGAATGTTATCGGTATGTACGACAACATCGAGCCTACCGACTCATTGGGTTTTGTTCTGCGCCTGGTTATGCCCGAGCAGCTCAAGTGGGATCTCTACGAGCAGAATAACACTACCAAGGTGGTTATGTATAAGAGCTGTCCGTTCGATGTAAACAACTTCTCGGGTTGGTGCGTTGTCACTTCACTCCTGTTGAACTCTTACCCGGGCGACAACACTTCATACCAGCGTCTTATCCATACCGAGGTACATCCTTCCGAGGAGAACACAGTCATCTTGCATGACTGCTTCTACGACGGTTACGATTTGACCATCACATTCGATCCGACCGACCCCGCTAATCCGTTGGTTACGATGGACGAAGACCAGTTGCTCAGCGACGAGGCATCGGTATTTGGTCAGATTTTGGGCGACAACCACATTCTTACCACACATAGCGCCTACTATCCTTCGTACTTCAACTCGTGTCAGCGTTTTGTCGAGTTGTGGAACCACGTCTATGTCGAGAACCTCGGCGAGGTGGTCGGTACGGTAGGTCACTTCTACTCAATCCTTGAGTGGGTGAGCGACGAGGAGGCCGAGCGTCTGCGTGGCGAGGGTATGTAAGCCAAAGATGACAATTAAATAAGATAAGTAAGTAATAATATAACATTTTTATTTACAGTTCATTAAAATAAAAAAAATCTATTATGAAAAAGAATTATTTTTTACTTCTGTGCAGTATGCTTATGAGCATTAGCTTGCTCGGCACAGCTTGTTCGGATGATGCGGGCACTCCTCCTCCCACCCCCGAGGAGCCTTCATTCCCTGCAGCTGTAGTTAAGACTGCTACTGCTGGTGAGATTATCGAGCTCACTTTCGACGCTAACTACAACTGGGTAGCTTCAGTTTCTGATGAGGCTTACACCTACTTCCAGTTGCTCAATGGCGAGAATACTGCCAAGACTATTGCCGGTGCTAAGGGCGAGGATATCACCATCAAGGTTAAGGTTGCCGACGTAACTATTTACGACAACGCACCCTCTACCGAGGTTACCCTTACTATGAACAATCAGTCGAAGGTAATCGCTACCATCACTTACCCCGTTACCGACCGTACATTCGATGTTTACGCTCCTGTATACAACGAGTATGGCGTGTTCCAGGGTACTTACGAGGATGAGGCTATCGCCGAGGACGATGTTCTTGAGATGGTTTATGGTGCTCCCGAGGCGGGTGCTGATGCAACCTTCTTTGTTCCCGCTAAGCTCGTCGCTAACTTCCCCTTCATCATCGCTGGTCCCGAGTGGATGGTTGCAATGGATGCTGGTGTAGTTGGCGACAACGAGGTAATCATCAAGGCTGATCCTACAAAGATTCCCGCTGACGCTACCGAGGCTACTATCGACATCTTGGTTGATTCTGATAGCGAGGAGCCCGTAGCAAGCTTCAAGGTTAGCCTTACAGGTGCCGATGAGTTCATTGCTATTGACAACGTTGACGAGGCTGGCGAGAAGGCTGAGTTGCTCATCGAGTACACTGCTGATGGTAAGCTCACTGCTAATTCTGCAAAGTTGTCTTCACGTCCTATCACTTCATCTGAGGATGTAGTTATCAAGACTGTTAACTCTTCTGGCGAGGAGATTGGTTGGTTTACTGCTGTTCCCGAGGCATGGGATGCTGAAGGTGGTTCACTCCAGACTCGCATTTTGACTATCTCTGACGTAAAGGAGAACTCTCGCGACCTTGTACGCACAGCATACATCTACGCTTTGCCTAAGGCTTTGGCTTCTGAGTTCGATATCGACTCTGAGGAGGCTGCTGCATACTATGTAGCAACTGTTAAGCAGCACACTGTTCCTGCAACAATCTCAATCGACGAGAACGTATTCGATGGATCTATCACTAAGTTCTCAGTTGCTGGTAGCGATGTTAACTTCTGGTTCACTGAGGGTAACTTGAGCAATCTCTATATTGGTAACCGTTACGATATCTCTTACTACGGTGCTGATGCAGAGTTGGGTAGCGACAACCATTTCATCGCTTCACGTGATATTGAGTCGTTCGAGTATTATGCTTACGATGCAACTGGTAGCTTCGTTCAGCTTAGCGAGGATGATTCTTGGGTGACTGCATTTACATTTGGTGGCAATCTTAAGTTCAAGATTTCGGTTGACACTTCAATGCCTTCATTTACCGATTCTGTATTTGCACTTACCGGCGAGGCTGAGGCTGTGATTTTGGTTAAGTACACCGATGGCACATACTCAGGTATCTACTTCCACTATAAGGAGGATACAGAGTCTGCATCTACAGCTTCTATCACATATGAGAATTTTGCAGAGGAGATTGCCTTCGAGTCAGTTGAGGGTAATGGTTGGCCTTTCAGCCAGTTCAGCGATGCTGAGGAGTTCTATACATTGAACTTCGGTGGCTGGCAGTATGAGGATACAGCGTTTATCGCAAATGATAAGACAATCAACGCAATTAAGACCTATGCTTATCAGTCTAATGGTGATTTGGTAGAGGATGACGATACTTGGTATGGTGTATGGCTCAACGGTATTGGTAATCGATTCAAGATTCAGGATTTCGATACAAACCACGCTGATGCTGAGTATGCTTTCAATCTTATGAGCAATGTATATGAGGCTGTTGTAGTAGTAGAGTTTACCGATGGTACATCTGCTGTGATTTCAGTAGCATATAGCAAGGATGCTGTTGTTGGTGGCGGTTCATTGTTGTCATTTGCAAATCCTATGTACGCACCTATGGAGGGTTCTACCTTGACTGAGCTTACTTCTGGCGATTTCTACGATTTTGCTAAGGGTGAGTTTGGTGCTGCAGCTGTATGGGAGTTGACATACAGCACTACTTCACCCACTTTGTCAGCGGTAACCGGCTTTGACGAGAGTTGGACAATCTTCCAGAAGAGTGATTGGATTAACTTTGAGTACTCTGAGGGTGGTTCATCAATTCGTATGAATTCAACAGTAACCGATACTGGTTTCATCGTATTCTCAGATGGCTCTGGTTGCCCCTTGGTACTTATCTGTTCAATTGTATTAGAGTAATTAACTCATACCCTTTCACGGCACCCCGCTCTATGGGGTGGGGTGCTGTTTTTTACTTTTGAATTTCGATTCATATATTTTAAGAACTGTAAACAAAAATTTCAACCGAGAACTGATTGAAATGATGAAGAATTTTCGATTTTCAGTATGCGTAGTGCTAGCTTTGCTGTTGGGTGTTGTGGCTACCTCTTGTAGTAGCGACGACGTTATCGACAACCGCGAGCAGGAGTACGGATACGCTCAATTCAAACTTTACAAAAAAGCATCGTATGAGCCAGCCGAACAGATGGCTTCGCGTGCCGTGCAGTCGACTCTCGACTACCTGGCCGATGCTTGTAAAATCAGAGTCACGCTGACCTATGGCGAGACCACAATTGCGCAGACACTCAACCTCTCGGCCACCGATGCGACTGCAGCCGAGTGGGGTTTGCGTAGTGATAAAATGAAGTTGCTTACGGGCGAATACAATATGATTGCCTTCGTGCTGTACGATAGTATGGATGAGGTAATCTACAACAGTAAGCCCGATGATATAGCCACGCTGAGCGTTAGCTCGGGCGCTTTGTCGGTGCAGGATTTGACTGTCGATGTGCGTCCTCGAGGTAGTGTGATTTTCTCATTCAAGAAGGATATGTCGGACTTCACGTCGAATCCAGCAACACGTGCTGCCGTGCGTGAATATACTTTCGACGAGATTAAGTACGTAAACCTCACTGTAGCGCAGGTGCTTAGTTCGGGCAATGTGACCAATCCCACACGCTTTGAGATGTTGCCTACAAAGTTCAGCCAGGAGTTCGACGAGGATAACGAGTATAGCGATAACAAGGGTTACCGAATTTCAATGCTCTCGTGCGATTCGTTGCTCTCGTTGCCTGCCGGTAACTACCGTATAACCAACTACGAGCTCTTCGACAACAGCAAGGTGTTACTCGAGACCAATCCTAGTCCCAAGCGTCAGGAGTTCTCGGTGGCCGACAACAAAACCACCGATGTAGACGTTAAGATTCTTTTGCGTGAGAGCGACGAGTACCTCAAGGACTACTATGCTTTGTATGAGATATGGAAGAGCCTGGGTGGCGAGAAGTGGTACTACTATGGCGAGAACTTCCCCGATGGCTCAAACTGGAACTTCAACAAAGACCCCGACTTGTGGGGTGACCAGCCCGGTGTGCAGTTGCACGCCAACGGCCGTGTGGCTCGTATCGACATCAGCGACTTCGGCTTCGCAGGTGATTTATCGCCCGCTATTGGTCAGCTCACTGAGTTGGTAGAGCTCTATTTGGGTACACACAACGACAACAACATCCTTGGCTACGACCCCACACTCGACCCCACGATGTCGCTTTCGGAGCGTAGTCGCAACCGCAAGCAGAATCACACTCGTCTGCTCAATATGCTTCACCCCGTGACGCAGACCACCGAGCCTATTGCCCGTGCGTTGGCCGAGCATAATATCTCAATTCGTGCTACGGAGTTATACGAGACTATGAGCGAGCGCCAGATTTTGAATATGTCAAATGGCCAGTCATTGGCTATTCGCCCGATGGATACCAACCACGGCACAATCAGCAACGGCTTGCGTTCGTTGCCCGCCGAGATTGGCAACTTGAAGCGATTGGAGTATCTCTACATCGCTAATAGTGAGATTGAGAGCCTTCCCGACGAGATTGCTCAGTTGGAGGCTTGTAGTGACCTTGAGATTTATAACTGTCCTAACCTTACAAAGTTCCCGATGGCTATCGCACAGATGCCTAGCCTGGTGGCGCTTAACCTCTCTAACAACAAGCAGTGGTCGGCTGAGGACTTGTATGCAGGTTTGGATGCTTTGGCTAATGGCCCATCGAAGGAGATGGTGCAGATTTTGTATGCCCGTCAGAACTCACTCGAGGAGTTGCCTGTATCGTTCCGTAATATGTTGCGTCTTACAATGTTGGATTTGGCCTATAACAAGATTAGCCGTATCTCGCCTCTGGGTAAGGATATCATCTTCGAGCAGTTGTATCTCGACAACAACCAGCTCGAGAGCCTGCCCGTTGATGCTGAGGGATACTTCTGTGGCTACAACGGTATGGAGACCTTCTCAGTAAAGAATAACAAGCTGAAGAAGGTGCCCAATATCTTCTCATCGACAAGCAATAGCCGTATCAAGAACGTAGATTTCACCGGTAACGACATTACAGGCTTCGAGGGCGAGGAGGATGGTTCTTATCGTGGTATCAACGTTGAGACCTTCACCTTGGCCGTAAATCCCAATATGAAGCGTTATCCCAAGGCTTTGGCTGCATCGAATTCATCTGTGTCATACATTATCCTGCGTGCTTGCGGTATCGAGACCATCCCCGAGGGCTCGTTTGTGTATAAAAATTCGGTAGACTTGATGTCGATCGACCTCTCTTACAACAAACTCACCGACCTGCCTCGTGAGATGCATGCCGGCAATATGCCATATCTCTATGGTGTGGAGCTCTCGTTCAATGCATTTGAGTCGTTCCCCTACGAGCCGCTCGACTGCGCCGACCTTACGGTGTATGCCCTGCGTTCGCAGCGTAATGCCAAGGGTGAGCGTAGCTTGTGTGAGTGGCCCAACGGATTGTTCAACCACAAGGGTTTGCGAGGATTTTATATCGGCTCTAACGACCTGCGTCGTATCACAGATACTATCTCTACATTGATTTACTATCTTGATATCAGCGATAATCCCAACATCATTTTCGATGCTTCGGATATCTGCTACGCTTGGCGTCAGGGTGCCTACTATCTGGTATACGATAAGAGCCAGACAATCTTGAATTGTGACTATATGCTCGAATAAACGATTGAATTATGAAGCAGAAGATATATATATTATTAGCCCTTGCCTTTATGGCTATCTCTTGTGGCGACGATGCTACAAAGGTTGAGCTCTCGGTCGAGACCAGCAACATCGAAATGGAGGCTGTGGGCGGTGTCCATAAGGTGCGTGTGACGGCTAACGATCGTTGGATAGCATCTACCGACAACCCTTGGATTACCATCTCGCCAGCTAATGGTATTGGCGAGGTTACTTGTGAGTTCAAAATTGATTCAGCTCTCACCGTCGCCTCACGTCGTGGCGTGGTGCGTATTCAGGACCTCGAAACGTGGGAGGAGAAGGAGATTGTTATCGAGCAGAAGGGTTTCCCCTATAGCATCGAGGTTAGCAATGTTGATGTGAATATCGATAATTACGATGTTTTGAAGAACCGCTACTTCGATGTTAAGGTTAAGTCTAACGTGGATTTCACTGTAGATATCCCCGCAGATGCTCAGGAGTGGCTCTCGGTAGAGGATTATGCCATCAATCTTAATCGTGGTGTGCGTCCCCGCGAGGTGAAGGTTCGCTTCAAGTGGGATATCAACTCACTCTCTGAGGAGCGCGAGGTGGCAGTTAAGTTCCAGCCCAAGAGCAATGTCGAGATGTCGCGTGCCGATATTATGAGCGTGCGTCAGCAGGCTGCCGACCCCATCATCCCCGATACACGTGCCGGAGACTCAATTGCTTTGCTGTGCATCGAGCGTGCGTTGAATACACTCTCTTCGTATGACACTTCGGTGCCTATGACTCAGTGGAACAACGTTGTGCTGTGGGACGAGACTATGGCTGACTACACCCCCGAGAAGGAGGGTCGAGTTAAGTCGGTGCAGTTTACAATGTTCAACACATCGGAGAAGTTGCCCTTCGAGGTAAGATACCTCACAGCAGCCGATGAGTTGTATTTCTTTGGTAATTCAAACACTTTCTTGCGCAACCTTGAGTTGGGTGATGATATCTCAAACCTCACACAGTTGCGTCGCCTTACTGTCGGTAGCTACGGCTTGATTTCGTTGCCCGAGAGTTTGGCTAAGTTGAAGAATTTGGAGTACCTTGACTTGGGTTCAAATAACTTCCAGACCGTGCCCGACGTGCTTACCAAGGAGAATTTCCCTAATCTGCGCACACTGGTGCTCAATGCCAACCAGCGTAATGTGGTTTACGATTTGAGCAATAACACCCGTACCAATGTGGGTGGTTTTATCGATGAGCCCAAATTCCCTGTCGATCTTATCAAGTGGGATCTGGATACTTTGGTATTGTCGGTTAACTATCTGAGTGGTGAGCTGCCCGATTTTAAGGATGATGCAAGCGTTCCTTTCTACACCGAGCAGGATCTTATCGAGGCCGACACCTTGCCCCGTTTCTTGGTTGACAACAGAATTAAGAAGGTTATGCCTTCTACCAAGCGTTTTGCTATTAACTTCAACCGTTTGTCGGGTAAGTTGCCCGATTGGTTGCTCTATCACCCCGCTTTGGACTGGTGGGTACCCTACAGCTTGGTATTCCCGCAGGAGGGTCGTGCAGCCGATGGAACAGAGGCTGTATTCGATAACGAGCCGCTTAACCTGAACTACTACTACGAGGTTTATCCCAACAAGAAGCAGGCTGACGAGTATAACAGTCAGCAGTAAGACGTTGTCGTAAAAAATGGTAAAAAATATTAAAATGAAATATAGAGTATTATATCCTTTGTTGCTGCTCGCTCTTTTGAGCATCACATCGTGTGTCAAGGACGATGCAGCCTACGACTCTCCTGCCCCCGAGCAACCATTCGCGCAGAACGAGTTGTTAGTTAAATTTACTCCCGAGGTGGCTGATTTGCTCCAGACAGCGTCTGTTACCCGTAGTGGCAACGTCACTCGCAGTGGTGTCGAGACCATCGATCAGGTGATGCAGATTATTGGTACTCATCAGATTGAGCGTGTATTCCCTGTGGATAATACCCGTGAGCAACTCACCCGCGACAATGGATTGCATCAGTGGTATGTTGTGCGTTACGCCAGCGCTTATACCCCCGAGCAGGTTGCACAGCAGTTGCAGCCGTTGGGTGAGGTTGTGAGCATCGACTTCAACCGCACTATCAAGCGTGCCTACAATGGTGTAGCCACACCCCTCTCACAGCAGAAGATGGAGCGTATGGCACGTTATTCTACCCGCTCATCGGATGAAGATCCGTTGCTTGGCCAGCAGTGGCACCTTATCAACAATGGCGATATGTTCACCACAGGTGAGATTACCAAGTCGATTAAGGATGCTGATGTTCAGGTTGAGGCAGCATGGGAGAAGTCTATGGGCGATGAGTCTGTTGTTGTGGCTGTACTCGATGAGGGTGTTTTTGTCGAGCATCCCGATTTGAAGAACAACATCTGGGTAAACCCTGCCGAGGTTAAGGGCTCAAAGCAGGATAACGATAAGAATGGTTATAAGGGCGATTATAATGGTTATAACTTCGCTCTTAATACGGGCGTCATCACTTGGAACGACGCCTACGACTCAGGTCACGGCTCGCACGTAGCGGGTGTTATTGCTGCCGAGAACCGTAATGGTATTGGCATTGGCTCAGTAGCTGGTGGTTCGCCCACCAATCCTGGTGTTAAGATTATGGTGTGCCAGATTTTCTCGGGCAACACGGGTTCGAGCAGTATTGCTGTAGCACGTGCTATTAAGTATGCGGCCGATAATGGTGCTGTAATCCTTCAGTGTAGCTGGGGTTATGTATCTGGTGTTGCCAACGAGTATGAGTGGGGTGCAGCAGGTTTTGCAAGTCAAGAGGATTGGGAGACTGCCGCTCCGCTGGAGAAGGATGCGTTGGACTACTTCGTGCATAACGCAGGTTCGCCCAATGGCACCATCGACGGTGGTATTGCAATCTTCGCAGCCGGTAATGAGTCGGCAGCGCAGGCTGGTTACCCTGGCGCTTCAGACGACTATATTTCTGTAGCAGCTACTGCTGCAGACTTTACTCCTGCCGTATATACCAACTATGGCCCTGGTACTTCTGTATCAGCACCTGGTGGCGATCAGGATTATTACTATGATTATATTGACGACGAGCATAACTACGGCGAGGTGGGCTGCGTGCTTTCTACTCTGCCTTACCACGTCAGCGAGTCGGGCTATGGTTATATGGAGGGTACTTCAATGGCGTGTCCCCACGTGTCGGGTGTGGTTGCTCTTGGTGTGTCGTATGCGGCACAGACTCGTCGCCACTTCAAGGCTCGCGAGTTGCAGGATTTGTTGATTCAGACTGCTACTCCCTTCGACCAGTATATGACTGGCAAGAAGATGTATACTCGTTATGTGGCTGATATTGGTCCCCAGCAGCCTATGACCATTAACCTTTCAAGCTATAAGGGTAAGATGGGTAGTGGACAGGTGAATGCAGCAGCGTTGTTGGCGGCTATCGAGGGTGCGGGTGTTAAGATGCACTTCCCCAACCTCTATATCTCAACAGGTGAGAGCGTAGCTGTTGCTCCGTCGATCTATTTTGTCGATGGCGACGATATGAGCTATGAGTTTACTATCGACAATGGCGATATCGTTTCGTGCAGCAAGCAGGATAATAAATTTGTATTCAAAGGCTTGGCTGATGGCGTTACTACCGCTAAGGTGAAGGCGTCGAATGGTGAGGTACACTCGTTCAATATCACCGTTCGTAAGTCGGCCAATAACAATGGATGGTTGTAGTATGCGTTGTCGTGGGTTGGTTGTGCTGCTTGTCGTAGCCACTCTGTTTTCGATGGAGAGGGCATCGGCACAGATACGCATAATTCCCCGCGAGAAGCTCGATAGCGTAAATAACATATCATCTCTTGCCTCAAGCCCCTTGCGTGTTGAAGGTGGCAGTAAACTCTCGTTTGGCACCATTGCCGAAGATGGAGGTATATGGCAGAGAAGCATCGTTCTGGTCAATGAGTCGTCGTCACCGATTGTTATTCGCAACGTATCGAGTAGTTGTTCTTGCCTTCGAGGCGAGCTGTCGGAGCGAGTAATAAGGTCGGGTGAACGATGTAACGTGGTGGTTAAGTATAACCCCATAGGGCATCCGGGCAATGTGTCGCAACGACTATTTGTATACACATCGCTCGATGAGCAACGACCTACGTTGGTTGTCACGCTTGAGGGTAAGGTCACTATTTCGGCTAATCGTAGTGGTGATTATCCTTACTCGCGTGGAGTGTTGCTCCTACGTAGTGATGGGGTGCAGTTGGATGGCTCGGGACGCTATCGCGTGGCTTGTATGAATTCGGGTCAGACATTGTTGCAGATTGTGGCCGACACACTGCTCTCGTCTAAAGGAATTAAGGCCTACACAGAGCCAGCAAGGCTGGAGGCCGGTGCTGAGGGTGACCTGGTTATCGAGTGCGACGAGCCGACAGAAGAAAAGAGCCGACGACTCTATCTGAAAGGTTTGACACTTGCTCCGCGCGAGCGAATGATTGTATTGCAGAAAAAAGAGTAAAGAGTAAAAATATAATAGTATGAAAGATTTGTTTAAGATAATGTTTTTGGCCGTATTGTCGATGATGATGGTGGCTTGTGGTGGCGACGACGATGTGGTTGTTGAACCCTCGTTGGATGTTACGCCACATAACATCGCTGGCCAGTGGCGTGTTGAGAGTTGGAATGGCTCACCTTTGGCCGAGGGTAGCTTTGTCTACATTGAGTTCGAGCGTGCCGACCGCCAGTTTACAATGTATCAGAATCTTGATAGTGCACAGGCGCGTACTCTCACAGGCCGTTACTATATTGAGAATGCAGCCGACAATGGTGCTATAATTCGTGGTAACTACGACCACGGAGTAGGCGAGTGGGCACACCGCTACTATGTGCGTAACCTGACCACCGAGTCGATGACTTGGGTTGCCAAGGATAATGCCGACGACGTAACTGTATATGTTCGTTGCGAGATTCCTGCTGAGTTGGCTGGTGAGTAAACCACTCTATTTGCATATACAAAAACCACCCTGCTGACAGTGCTTCAGCAGGGTGGTTTTGTGTTGTTGGATGTTTGCGCTTTTTGCTGTTAAAGCATATCATCGAAGGTCTTTTTGCCTAAGGCGTAGCGCAGAACTATCGAGCCTCGGTAAATCATCTTTGATTCGGCTTTGCGTGCTGAGCGTGTGGCTTTACGTTTCTTGTTCAATTCTCGGTGAGCATCGATAAAGTCGCGATAGGCCCTAAGCGTAGCTTTAGCAAGTGGCCACTTGCCTTGCACGGCATAGAGCAAGACCGAGAGCATATCGCACACTGGGCGTGCTACGGCCACTACCAGACGTTGCGATGTGGGGGCGCACTTGAAGAGCATCGCGAGATTGTTGCGATAGTTAAGATATAGTTTTTGTGGCGACTCGTTGGGCAGTGTGCCGCCGCCCAGATGATAGACCACACTGCGAGGCTCTACAACGATGCGATATCCCGCCAATTGCATACGCCAGCAGAGGTCGATCTCCTCCATATGAGCGAAGAAATCGGCGTCGAAGCCTCCAAGTATTCGGAACAAATCGGCACGGCAACAGAACGCAGCACCACTTGCCCAGAAGACCTCGCGTGGCGAGTCATATTGGCCTCTATCCTGCTCCACGGTTGAGAGAATTCGTCCTCGGCAGAAGGGGTAACCCAGAAAGTCGATAAAGCCACCCGAGGCACCTGCATACTCGAACTGATCGCGGTAGCCGTACGAGCGTAACTTGGGTGCTACAGCCGCTACGCTACTATCGTTTGTAAGAGTTGCTACTAGGGGCTCTAACCATCCAGCTGTAACCTCCACATCGGAGTTTAGGAGCACGAAATAGTCGCTATCGACCTGCTCCAAGGCGCGGTTATACCCTTCAGCAAAGCCGTAATTTTTGGGTAACGATATGATGTCGATTGTGGGGTAGTGCTCGCGAAGAAATGCTACCGAGTCGTCCGTAGAGCCGTTGTCGGCCACAATAATCTGTGCCGATGCGGGTGTGTGCTTCACCACGCTCGGCAGGAATTGCTCCAGATGTTGGCGTCCGTTCCAGTTAAGTATTACTACGGCTGTTTTTATCATATCTTTTGTGCCTGCAACTCTGCAGGGGGGATGTGCTTCCAGCGGCGGTGCGACCACATCCACATCTCGGGATGGGCGTTGATATCATTCTCTAGCAGACGCACGTAGCGCTCGGTGATGGTGTATGGCTCCACCTGCTCCTCGCCATCGTAAATCAGAGTGAAAACCCCCTCATAGTGGCCTGCGCTGATACGACGTGGCGAGAAGTAATACACCGGCAGATGATACTTCATTGCAAGAGTCTCGCCGCCCTCGAAGAATGCTGTCCACTGATGCAAGAATTTATACCAATGCATATTTGCACGCAGGGCAGGGTTTTGGTCGGCAATGAGTCCCATAGCCATCGGGCGCTTGTTGCGATTGTCGACAAAGTGACGCATCGTATGCTTCATCTCCACCAATTCGACGTTGGTATGGCGACGTATGCGCTTCATCAACTCGTCGATTACGGGATTTGTGATTTTGTGATATACAGCAACAAACGTCTGGTCGGGAACAACCAAACTAACCGTGCTGCCAGCCTCCCACGGGCCGTAGTGGGCTGTGAGCATAATCACGCTGCGCTCGCCAATCTCTGCACGTACCTTGTCGGCATCGAGCACCTTCATTCGGTGCATAAGCATCTCGTTACTCACGCCAGCCTGACTGAGTGTGTTTATAATCTGCTCGCTCAGGTTGCGATATGTCGCACGGCATATTTTGTTTAGCTCTTTTTCGCTCTTCTCGGGGAATGAGTTGCGAAGGTTATCCATAATCACACGGTGACGGTAGTGTATCACATCGCAAAGGACAAAGTAACATATCGAACCAACGATATGATGGCGTACAAAGTGAGGCATTAGAGCAAAGCCACGGCATAAGGCCCACAGCAGCTCCAATGCAATGCGTTGTTTACGGGTAAGATTTGGGTTTTGCTTATCCATTTGGCCGATGATTACTCCTCCGCGTCGTCGCGTCGATAACGATTTTGTTTCTGCTTTGTTTCAGCCTTAGGGCAGCCTGCTACCACGATTACGAACTCACCCTTGGGCTCGTGCTCGCGGAAATGAGCCAACACCTCGGCAATGGTACCTCGCACGGTTTGCTCGAACTTTTTTGTCAACTCTCGCGAAACCGATATCTTGCGCTCCTCGCCAAATATCTCGGCAAATTGCTCCAAGCACTTAACCACACGGTAGGGCGACTCGTAGAAGATGATTGAACGGCTCTCGTTGGCCAGCTCCTGTAGACGCTTGGTGCGACCCTTCTTCTGCGGAAGGAAACCCTCGAAGCAGAAGCGGTCACAGGGGAATCCACTCTGCACCAATGCGGGGATGAGTGCCGTAGCACCAGGAAGTGTCTCCACCTCAATGCCGGCCTCTACGCAGGTGCGCACGAGCAAAAAGCCGGGGTCTGAGATTCCGGGCGTACCAGCATCTGACACCAGCGCCACTGAACGTCCCTCGCCAATGGCCTCGGCAACGGAGAGCGATGTGGCGTGCTCGTTGAACTTGTGGTGCGAGTATAACTTCTTCTCGATGCCCAAATGCTTGAGCAGGAACGATGTGGTACGTGTGTCCTCAGCAAGTATGTAGTCGGCCTCCTTGAGCGTGTTGATGGCACGCAGAGTGATATCGTCGAGGTTGCCGATAGGGGTGGGTACTATGTATAATTTCGACATAAACTACGATAATTTACGCTCCAAGAGTTGCATAATGAACTTCGAGCCCTCAGAGTCGGGATTCCACTCATAATTCTCGATGATGTGAATTATGCAGTCGTCCATAGTCTCCAACTCGTCGAGTGCTGCGATAGCCTGGTTATAGGCATCACCATCGCCATCGAACAGGTCGCGAATCATCAGGAACTTATCGTTCAGACCAATGCCGTCGCGTAGCGATGCAATTCTCGAGTTGTGAATCTCCTCACCCAGAGCCGTAGGTGCAGCGAGGGTGTCGGCTAAAGTCTGTGTCGAGGGGCTGATAGCATCGGCCAAAGTCTTGGGACGCTCAATCTCCACCTCGGGCTCGGGTGTAACTACCTCCGCTACTGCTTGTGCTGACATAGGCTCAGGCTCGGGTGTGAAATCTGCTATTTTCGAGGTCATTGGAATGGGCGCATCAATCTCCATATTGAAGATCTTTGAGATATCGACCACCTTCTCTTGGCGTGGCTCGCTGTCACTATAGATTGACATCATTCGCTGATGCTTGGTGCGGGGACGTCGCTTAACCTCCTCCATACCAAACAGATTGTTGAGCGATTTAGGCTCATCGCGCTCAACGACTTTTTCTACAACGGGCTCCGGTTCAGGTTCGGGCTCTGGAGTGGGCTCAGGCTCAATAGTCGCAATAGGCTCTGCAATAGACTCAACTTCAGGCTCGGGTGCAACCTCAACGGGTATGACCTCCTGCTCAACGACCTCTTGGATATGCTCCTCTGGCTCGCTCATTGTAGGCTCCTCTACAGTAACCTCATCATCTGCCTCTTCAGTCTGAATCTCCACTTGTGCCGTAGGCTCGGATGCGATGGGTTCCAGCACCTCCTTTGCGGCCGAAACGCCAATGGCTGATGCCAAAATTTCCGAAGCCAACGAGATGGGAGAGTCTGTCTCCTCGTTAGATGTATTCTCCTCGCTTGGCTCAGAAGTAGGCAGGGTGAACATATCCTCATCCTCGGCGAAAATAAGTTCCACCTCCACATCCTTCTCCTCCTCGGTAGGCTCCTCAGTAGTCTGCTCGGGCTCAGTGGCGGGCACGACGGGTACGGGGATAGGTTGGGGAGAATCGAAACGTACAAGGTCGTACAGGCTCTTGAGCTTATCGAGTGCAATGTCACGTTCGATGGCTGATACGCTCTGCTCATCCTCCCACGATGAGAGCATAAGCGAGAGTTTCTCAAGCTCTGTTTTTATAAGATTGATGTTCATAATTTTCCAGAATTAATGGTTTCCCAAAAGTACGAAAATTTTCTAAAATAAATAAGGAGTGCCCGATATTTATTTAGGCACTCCTCATATTATTTGCGCTTGTACTCGATTACTTTGTCAACTGGTCGCTATACACAGCCTTGGGCAGATCGTGCATATTGTACTGCGATGCCATCGAACGGCCATAGGCACCTGCCGACTTGATAGCGAGCAAATCGCCACGCTTACTGCGCTTGAGGCTTACATTCTCATCGAATACATCGGTAGACTCACAAGCTGTACCCACTACGGTGTACTTGGTGTAGATATCCTCCTGTGAGGTGATGTTCTCGATGTTGTGGTATGAGCCGTAGAGCATAGGACGGATTAGCTCGGTCATCGATGCATCGATGATCAGAAGACGACGGCCTGTAGCTGTGGTTTTGTTGAACAACACGCTGGTAATCAACTCGCCACACTCACCAACGAGCGAACGGCCGAACTCGAAATGTACCTCCTTACCCTCAACGCGAAGGTGTTCGCGAACGATAGCGAAGAGTGATGCAAAGTTGGGAATAGGCTCATTCTCGGGTACATCGTAGTTGATACCTAAACCGCCACCTACGTCGACCATTCGGAACGAGAAACCGAGTGACTCCAACTTCTCAACGATGGCGTTGGCCTTGTTACACATATTCTCGAATACGTGCAACTCGCGAATCTGCGAACCGATGTGGATGTGGATGCCGATGATGTTGATATTCTCCAACGACTTGATCAACTCCACGTTGTCGAGAATCTCCTCGTATGAGATACCGAACTTACTGTCGGCCTGACCTGTGTCGATGCAACGGTTGGTCTTGGGGTCGATATCGGGGTTTACACGCAGACCGACATCTGCCTTCTTGCCCATCTCTCCAGCCAAGGCGTTAACCACCTGCAACTCCTCGATAGACTCGCAGTTGATAGCCAAGATCTCCTGCTCCAAAGCATAGCGAATCTCCTTGTCGCGCTTACCAACACCTGCATACACTACAGTCTTGGGGTCGAAACCCGACTCAATTGCCTTGCGTACCTCGTTACCGCTGGCGCAGTCGATACCGATACCATACTCCTTGATGATTGAGAGCAGGTAGTCGTCGTTGTTGGCCTTGATTGCATAGTGCACCTTGTAGTCATACTTTTTTGACTCGTACATAACGCTCTCCAACGTCTGGCGCAGGAGGTTGATGTCGTAAAGGTAGAAGGGAGTCTCAATTCCCTTAAGTTGATCTGCTACTTTTCTGCTGAGCATAGTTTTATAATCTTAGTTTCTAAATTCTTTTCTGTCACAGTTCGTTAGAACTGAATTAGGCGCAAATATAAGCATTTCGATCTGTATTTGCAAATAATTTGGGCGATATGCCCGATGGGTAGTTATTTGCTGTTACCGTTTACGTTTTCAGCGAGCTTTTTAATGCTCATAAACATCCTGTCGGGGCATATGGACAACATCTCGTTTTGGTGTTTGCAGCAGAGCTTCATGTCGTATCGCAAATCGTCGATTTCCTGCTTCTGCTTTGCCGTTAAACCCTTGCTTGTTTGCGAGGTCTGCTCCTTGCGGCTGATTCCTGCTCGCTTCTCGGCACGATGCAGTCGCTCTCTGACTTTGCGAAGGCGGTCTTCGGACTCGCTAAGTATGTGTTTTGCATCGAGATAAGCCGTGGCAGCTAAAGCGTTTGCCGAGTGTTTGAGAAGCTCTCGGTCGCCTGCATATTCGTCCAAATGAGCGAGTATAAAACGGGCCCATTCGTAACGAATTACGGCCTTGCGCAAGGGATGTTGCTCGCTCTCCAATAAGTTCTGATATTCGGTGCTGATTCGGTCGAAGCCATAGCGGTAAATCTTTACCTTGTCACCGCGGGTTGATGCTACGGGAGCATAGTGGACAATTCGGTTGCGGGTGCTTATCTCCGCTGCAAGCATTTTGTTTGATTTCTGATTCATTTTTTTCGGAATTAAAAGATTAAACATTGTTTTGTGAATCGTAATGCAAAATCGAATGAACGATTTTGTAATAATTTGAAAATCAGAGTTTCGCACTTTCTGATTTTCGACTCAAATACGTCAAAGAACGCACACAAAATCCCCGTCAGGCGAGTTTATTCGCCTCGTGAATTTTGGTTGAGTAAATGTTTAATCTTGCGGCATTGTATTACCTGAAATGCCGTCCGAAAATGTCGCTATACATAAGCGTAAAAATAAATCTGTGTATTGCCGCAATTTTAGTTGTGGCAATACAATATATTCGACCCCAACGGACACAATTGTGGCCGTCAACATCGTGCTTATACGTTAAAATGATTGTCTTGTTTCAGATTTGTAGTGCAAATGTAGTGATTTAGCTACGATTTGCAAAATTTTCTACGGAAAAATAGGGTATGTCTGCCCAAAAATGACTATTTTTGTGAAATTATTTAGGTATATAATTAATAACAGATAAAGAATGGCTTTACAATGCGGTATTGTTGGTCTGCCCAATGTGGGTAAATCAACTCTTTTCAACTGCCTGTCTAATGCAAAGGCGCAGGCTGCAAATTTCCCTTTCTGTACAATCGAGCCCAACGTGGGCGTTATCACCGTGCCCGATGAGCGCTTGGTTAAGTTGGCCGAGATAGATAACCCAAAGAAGGTTGTTCCCACCACAATCGAGATTGTTGATATCGCTGGTTTGGTGAAGGGTGCATCTAAGGGTGAGGGCCTTGGAAATAAGTTCCTCGGAAATATTCGTAATACAAACGCCATTATCCACGTTCTGCGTTGTTTCGAGAATGGTAATATCACTCACGTTGATGGCTCGGTTGATCCCGTGCGCGATAAGGGTATTATCGACACCGAGCTCCAGCTCAAGGACCTTGAGACCGTGGAGAACAACATCGGCAAGTGCCAGAAGCAGGCTGTAGCGGGCGATAAGAACGCAAAGCGTAAGTACGATCTTCTGGTGCAGTTCAAGGAGGCTTTGGAGCAGGGTCGTTCGGCGCGTACGGTTGAGACCGATAAGGAGGAGCGCAAGCTCGTTGCTGATCTTAACCTTTTGACCGATAAGCCCGTACTCTACGTATGTAACGTAGATGAGGCCTCTGCCGTAACTGGTAATGCTCACACCGAGGCTGTGAAGGCTGCTATCGCTGACGAGAATGCCGAGATGTTGATCGTGGCTGCGGCTACTGAGGCCGATATCGCCGAGTTGGAGGATTACGAGGAGCGTGAGATGTTCTTGCAGGATATGGGCTTGGAGGAGTCAGGTGTAGCTCGTCTTATCAAGGCTGCTTACAAGTTGCTCAACCTTCAGACATTCTTCACAACAGGTGCTGACGAGAGCCGTGCGTGGACATTCATCAAGGGTATGAAGGCTCCCCAGACTGCAGGTATTATCCACACCGATTTTGAGCGTGGCTTTATCCGTGCCGAGGTTATCAAGTACGACGACTATGTTGTTCTTGGCTCGGAGAAGGCTTGCCGCGACGTGGGTAAGATTGGTATCGAGGGTAAGGAGTACATCGTTCAGGATGGTGATATTATGCACTTCCTCTTCAACGTTTAACAATCGTCTTGTGGATTATTTCTGCGTTACGCTCGATTTCAAAATGCTCATTTACCTCTTGTAAACTCCGCTTTTGAAATCTTCGCAAGCCTAAAAATAATCTCACAATCCGACAGTTAAAAAGAGAGCAAGTAGAAAACACCTCCGCAATTCAAATGTTTTGCGTGGCGGTATAATGGTGTAGAAAACAAAAACTAAAACACTATGGAGATTTGGAGAAAGATACAGATTGCTAACGTAGTTTTGGCTTTGGTGGCTGTGGTGTTGACCGTAGCGGGTTTTGCAACGGCTGCAATGTGGGCGTGGTCGATAACCTTGTGGGTATTTATGTTTTTGGTGCCGATGCCCGTTATTGAGCGCAACAAAAAGGATAATCAGATTGCTTTGGCGCTGGTCTTCTTACTGTCAGTTGCATTTGCTGCCGCTATCAATACTTGGCTGGGAGATTATTACCCCGAAATAGATAGCTTCTCACGTGGAATATTGATTTATTCTGTGGCCTATACCATCTGTGCGCTTCTGTTTGCTGCTTGGTTGAAGATTAAAAAGAAAAAGAAATAAAACTTAAAATAGATAGAAAATTATGTCAAGAGAAGTTCGTGTGCGTTTTGCGCCAAGTCCTACCGGACCCCTTCATATGGGTGGTGTGCGTACTGCACTTTACAACTATTTGTTTGCTCGCCGTCACGGCGGTAAGATGATTCTTCGTATCGAGGATACCGACTCGCAGCGTTTTGTTCCTGGAGCGGAGGAGTATATCATCGAGTCGCTCAAGTGGTGCGGTATCGAGATTGACGAGGGTGTCGGCGTTGGCGGCCCTCATGCTCCCTATCGTCAGAGCGAGCGTAAGGAGATCTACCTCAAATATGCCAAGCAGCTCGTTGAGGCGGGTTGGGCATACTATGCTTTCGACACATCGGAGGAGCTGGACGCCCTGCGCAAGGAGGCTGAGGCTGCAGGTCAGACCTTCGCCTATAACTATACCGTTCGTGAGAAGTTGCCCACATCGTTGAGCCTCTCGGCCGAGGAGGTTGAGGAGCGTATCGCTCGTGGCGACATATGGGTTGTACGCTTCAAGATGCCCGAGAATGAGGTTGTCGAGATGGATGACCTGATTCGTGGTCATGTGAAGGTGAACACCTCTACGCTGGACGACAAGGTTCTCTACAAGAGCGCCGATCAGCTGCCGACCTACCACCTTGCAAACATTGTGGATGACCACCTGATGGAGATCTCGCACGTTATCCGTGGCGAGGAGTGGTTGCCCTCACTGCCGTTGCACTATCTGCTGTATCGTGCTTTCGGCTGGACCGACACGCAGCCCCAGTTTGCTCACCTGCCTCTGCTGCTGAAGCCTACGGGTGGTGGTAAGCTCTCGAAGCGTGATGGCGACAAGATGGGATTCCCCGTATTCCCCTTGTTCTGGACTTCACCCACGGGCGAGACGGCTCACGGCTATCGTGAGGATGGTTACTTTGCCGAGGCATTTGTAAATATGCTGGCTCTGCTGGGCTGGAATCCTGGTACCGAGCAGGAGATCTTTACGATGCAGGAGCTTATCGATTCGTTCTCGTTGGATCGTGTATCAAAGGCTGGTGCTCGTTTCCAGCCCGACAAGGCAAAGTGGTTCAACGCTCAGTATATGCACACCAAGACCAATGAGGAGTTGGCCGCTCTGTTCCAGCCAATCCTCAAGGAGCATGGTGTAGAGGTATCGGATGAGCTGGCAGGCAAAGCTGCTGGCATTATGAAGGAGCGAGCATCGTTCATCACCGATTTGTGGGATTTGACCTCATATTTCTTTGTTGCTCCTACCGAGTACGAGGAGAAGCAGACCAAGAAGTATTGGAAGGGCGAGAACCCCGCGCGTCTGAAGGAGGTACGTGAGGTATTAGTAGGAATCGACGACTTCTCGCTGGAGAATACCGAGGCTGTTGTAGGTGCCTGGATTCAGGAGAAGGGCTACGGTATGGGTCAGATTATGAACACTCTGCGTCTGGCTTTGGTTGGTGCAGGTAAGGGTCCCGGTATGTACGACGTAACGGCATTTATTGGTAAGGAGGAGTGCTTGAAGCGTATCGACTATCTATTGGAAAATCTTAAACCTCTGGAGTAATGGAGATTTTGCAGCATATTTGGGGTGCTACACCCGAGGGTGAGGCTATTGTAATCTATACGCTCCGCAACGATCAGGGTTGTGAGGTGCAGGTGTGCAATATCGGTGCGGCTATCGTGTCGGTGAAGATGCCCGACCGCAATGGCAAGATTGACGATGTGGTGTTGGGTTATAAGGATCCGATGAGCTACTTCGGCGATGGCGCTGCCAGCGGCAAGAGTGTAGGTCGTGTGGCCAACCGCATCGCAAAGGGTAAGATGATAATCGAGGGCGTGGAGTATTCGCTCGAGATTAACAATGGACCCAACCATCTGCATGGCGGCTCGAAGGGTTTTGCCAATCAGTTGTGGGAGAGCCGTGTGGAGACTAACCGTGTAGTCTTCTCGCGTGTATCGCCCGATGGCGAGCAGAACTATCCTGGTGAGTTGTATGTTGAGGCGGCTTACTACTTTGGCGATGACAACGAGCTGGAGATTACATATGCAGCCAAGAGCGACAAGACTACGGTTGTGAACCTCACAAACCACGTCTATTGGAACCTTGCTGGTGAGGGTAGTGGAAAAGACATTCTCGATCACGAGTTGCGTCTTAACTGCTCGCAGGTCTTAGAGATGGATCCCACGCAGATTCCTACCGGTACGCTGCTCGATGTTAAGGGTACACCGCAGGACTTCACCTCGTGGCGACGCTTTGGCGACGAGATTCTCTCGGAGTTCAATCATATGAAGGACTTTAAGGGTTACGACCACTTCTTTGTTCTGGATGGTTGGAAGCCCAATATCCTTTCGGAGGTAGGCGAGCTTCGTTGCGAGGCTACGGGCCGTAAGGTGGAGATTCTCTCATCGCAGGCAGGTGCTATGGTCTACACAGGTAACTGGCTGGAGGGCGGATGTCCCATCACCAAGTCGGGTAGCCGCTATAAGGATTATGCAGGTGTTGCCATCGAGTGTCAGGGTTATCCCAATGCTGTGAACGAGCCTTCGTTCCCATCGGTTGAGTTGGCTGCCGATGAACTATATTGTCAGAAAATCGTGTTTAAGTTAGGTACATTCTAATATGGAAGTTAAGGATAGAGAGTTTTTAGACTCGTTTACCGAGAAGTTGGAGAAGACACTTGTCGATCAGTGCACTGCCGATCAGTTGCTCGATGGCAAGATGTTGGAGGTTGAGGAGTTGGACGATAAGTGGCGCACGTCGGCACCCGAGTATATGGTGGCAGCCGTACCGCAGATTGCCCAGTATCCTTCGGCTGCTATCGCTTGGGCTTGCTACGTGGGTATGGGTTCGGCTGTGCTGTGGGATAAATCGTGGGGTGAGTATAAGGATACCGAGGATTGGTACACACTTATGGCAAAGCCTCGTGGTTTCGACTGCTTGGACGAGTATGTTATCGAGTGTTTGGTAGGCCTTAAGCTCGATAGCGAGGAGAATCAGAAGCTGGAGTCTTCAATCCGCAAGGCTGCCAACATTGCTCAGACTATGATTCGCAAGGAGGGTATCGAGCCACAGAGTGTTATGGCGTTCCACCTCTTCGCGCGCGTTGTGAAGGTCTTCTTCCGCTTGGGCGTGTCGCTCGAGTTGCATCGTATGGGTTACAAATATGTCAAGGTAAACCTTAATGTTCAGGGTGAGGCTCCCGTGTCATAGAGCGAAAGTTCATATTTATGCTGTTAAAAATAGCGATTTATTCGAAAAAAATGCATTGTTATGTTGCATTTTAGGAATAAATAATTATATTTGCATATAGAAAAACTGCACATAATGATAAACTCATTCAACATCCGCCACCATCATCATTATATCTTGCGAAAGATAGGGTAGGTCGTGCTGTATGGTGAAATGCAATATGAGGGCTTACCTTGGGGTAGGCCCTTATTTATTGAATTGTTTGCCGAACGAGTGATAATAAGTAAGAAAAAGATATAATTATGTTGAGAATTGCTATTCAGACAAAAGGACGTCTTAATGAGCAGAGTATGGATCTGCTCCACGAGATTGGTATCGACGTTGATGCTGCCAAGCGTAAATTTCTCTCGCAGGCGGCTAATTTCCCTATTGAGGTGCTCTATTTGCGCGACGATGATATCCCGCAGGTGGTGGCCAACGGCACAGCTACGCTGGGTATCGTAGGCCTCAATGAGGTGGCTGAGAGTGGCTGCGATGTCGAGGTTGTGAAGAAGTTGGGTTTTGGCGGTTGCCGCATTTCGCTCGCTATACCGAAGAACGACAAGTACGACGGCGTAGAGTATTTCCAGGGCAAGCGCATTGCTACCTCATATCCCGCTATTCTGGATAAGTATCTCAAGGAGCAAGGTGTCGAGGCTCAGATGGAGGTCATTACAGGCTCTGTGGAGATTGCACCCGCAGCTGGTATTGCTGATGCAATTTTCGATATCGTGTCATCGGGTGGTACGCTTGTGTCGAACGGCCTGAAGGAGGTCGAGCGAGTATTCGAATCGGAGGCTGTGTTGATTGCAAACAAGAATCTCTCGGATGAGGATAAGGCTCTGCTTGAGGAGTTGTTGTTCCGCATCGAGTCGGAGAGCGTGAGCCGTGGCAAGAAGTATCTGCTTATGAACATCCCTACCGCGTCGCTCGACGAGGCTGTGAAGATTTTGCCCGCTATGCGAAGCCCGACCGTTATGCCGCTTGCTGCTGAGGGTTGGTGTTCGCTGCACTCGGTGGTCGATGCGGCCGATTTGTGGGATAAGGTGCGCCAACTTAAGGCTATCGGTGCCGAAGGTATCTTGGTGCTTACGTTGGATAAGATAATACAATAGCATATGAACATCTACTTAAATCCCGCCCCCGAGCAGTGGTCCGAGTTGTGTCGTCGTGCCGAGCAGGATAACTCGCTCATCGCCGAGCGCGTGGAGGCCATCGTGGAGCGTGTGCGTCAAGAGGGCGATGAGGCTCTACTATCTCTTGCCGAGCAGATTGATGGCGTAAGCCTCCCATCGCTCAAGGTGCAGGACGAAGAGTTTGTCGCAGCCGAGCAGCAGGTTAGCGACGAGGTGAAGGCCGCCATCGAGGTTGCCGTTCGCAATATCGAGGCTTTTCACCGTGCGCAGCTTCCCTCAGAGGTGAGGGTGGAGACACAAGCGGGTGTGGAGTGCTTGCAGCGTCCCGTGCCTATTCGCCGAGTGGGATTGTACATACCTGGTGGCACAGCACCACTCTTCTCTACGGTGCTTATGTTGGCTCTTCCGGCACGTTTAGCGGGTTGCGAGCAGGTTATTCTTTGCACTCCGACTAACAAACAGGGTGTAGTTGCTGCCGAGGTGTTGTACGCAGCACGTCGTTGTGGCGTTACGGCAGTCTTTAAGGCTGGCGGTGCACAGGCAGTGGCGGCTATGGCCTATGGAACTGCAACCATTCCGAAGGTAGATAAGATTTTCGGTCCTGGTAATAGATATGTAACTCTGGCTAAGCAACTCGTAGCGAGCCGTAATACATCAATCGATATGCCCGCTGGTCCGTCAGAGGTTATGGTTATGGCCGATGAGTCAGCCGATGCACGCTTCGTTGCGGCCGATATGTTATCGCAGGCTGAGCACGGACGCGACAGTCAGGCTATCGTGGTATGCTCGAGTCGTGCCATTGCCGAGGCGGTTGAAGCTGAGGTGGAGCGTCAGCGAGCATTACTCTCTCGCGAAGAGTATGTGGCCGAGTCGCTTGCAAACAGCCGTGCCATAGTCTTCGACAGTCGCAACGATATGATTGCTTTTGCCCAGGAGTATGCAGCCGAGCATCTTATCATCTCGATGGAGGATGCGTGGAGTGTAGCCTCACAGATTACATCGGCCGGAAGTGTCTTTATCGGTAACTATTCGCCCGAGAGTGCTGGCGACTATGCTTCGGGCACAAACCACACTCTACCTACTTCGGGTTGGGCACATTCGTGCAGTGGTGTGAATATCGACAGCTTTATGCGTAAGATGACCATCCAGCACCTTACACGCGAGGGCGTGGAAGCTTTGGCGCCCACCATCATCGCAATGGCCGAGGCCGAGGGCTTGGAGGCTCACGCTGCGGCAGTTAGAGTTAGAATTGAAAAAAGTTAGGTTATGAAGAGAGATATAAATGCGTATGTGCGACCCTCGATAGCGGCTCTGACCCCCTATTCGACAGCACGCGACGAGTATAAGGGCGAGTTGGGTGTTTTCCTCGATGCCAATGAGAGTCCCTATGAGAATGGATATAACCGCTACCCCGACCCCCATCAGAAGGCCTTGAAATCGCAGATTTCGGTCATCAAGGGCATTGCCACAGAGAATATCTTCATCGGCAACGGTAGCGACGAGGCTATCGATATGGTCTTCCGCGTCTTCTGCGAGCCACGATTGGATAATGTGGTGGCTATTGCTCCGAGTTATGGAATGTATAAGGTTGCGGCGGCAATTAACGACGTAGAGATTCGTGAGGTGGCGCTTGGCGAGGATTATTCGCTCCCCGCTGAGGCTCTGCTTGCAGCGGCCGATAAGAATACAAAGGCTCTGTTCCTCTGCTCACCTAATAACCCTACGGCAAATTCCTTCCCGCGTGAGGAGTTGATGCGATTGGTTGAGGAGTTCGACGGCATGGTGGTAGTTGATGAGGCCTATATTGATTTTGCTAAGGCCAAGAGCCTTGTGGGTGAGATTGCCTCACATCCCAATCTCGTTGTTCTGCAAACTATGTCGAAGGCGTGGGCTATGGCGGGCTTAAGAGTAGGCTTGGCACTTGCCGATAAGCGTGTGGTGGAGCTCTTTTCGCAGGTTAAGTATCCCTACAATATTAATGTTGCCACGATGGGTATCGTGAGTGAACTTTTGACTAATGGCATTGCCGATGAGGTGGCCGAGATTAAGGCTCAGCGCTCGGTTGTGGCCGAGGCTTTGGGAGCCTTATCGTTTGTTGAGAAAGTATATCCGAGCGACGCCAACTTCCTGCTTGTGAAGGTTGAGGATGCCGATGCAGTGTATGACTATTTGATTGCCGACGGAATTATCGTGCGTAATCGTAACCGCGTGAAGGGCTGCCAGGGCTGCCTGCGCATTACCATTGGCGTAGAGTCGGAGAATGATAAATTGATAAATTCGTTAAAGAGATATGAAG
>JAZQSN010000039.1:0-22799 GCA_045630065.1 Alistipes sp. | reverse complement strand
GGCACGTCACGGTAAGAAGGGTGCTCCCATCTACCACATCGTTGCCGCAGATAGCAGAGCGCCACGTGATGGTAAGTTTATCGAGAAATTGGGTGTATACAACCCCAACACGAATCCTGCTACAATTGATCTGAAGTTCGACCGTGCTTTGGATTGGTTACTCAAGGGCGCACAACCTACCGATACTTGTCGAGCTATTCTCTCGTACAAGGGTGTTATGTACAAGAAGCATTTGTTGGGTGGCGTAGCTAAGGGCGCTTTCTCTGAGAGCGACGCTGAGGCTAAGTTCAACAAGTGGCTTGGTGAGAAGGAGAGCAAGATCGCCGCTAAGGTTAATAAGCTCGCTTCTGACGCTAAGGCTGCTGAGAAGGCTGCACTCGCTGCTGAGACTAAGGTTAAGGAGGAGCGTGCTGCTGCAATCGCTGCTGCTAAGGCTGCCGCCGCTGCTGAGGCTGCTGCTGCCGAGACCGAGGGTGCTGAGGCAACTGAGGAGGCTGCAGAGTAATTCTCACTTCTTCAAAACACACGGGGCTGTCAATTTTTGGCAGCCTTTTTTGTAAACTACAACTTATGCCGATATGGAAAATATGATTGCTGTGGCTCGCGTGGGACGTCTCTTTGGTGATATATCATCGGGTGGCGTGTCCGTAACGCTCTACACCACCTTCCCCGAGGATTTCAACCCGCTGGAGGAGCCTCTCTTTGTCGAGATTGACTCGCTGGCCGTGCCCCTCTACTGCGAACACTTCGAGCGTCGAGGCGTAGCAGGCGCCAACGTACGCTTTGCCGACTTTGACACCAAGCGCCGTGCCGAGGAGCTGGTGGGCAAGGAGTTGTTCATTGTCGAGGAGGAGGACGTGGACGACGATGAGTTCTATATGGAGGATCTGATTGGCTTTGCCGTCGAGGTGGGTAAGATGCGAGGTGTGGTCACCGACTACTACGACAGCGATATGAATCCGCTCTTCGGCATCGACTTCGGCCATGGCGAGCGACTCATCCCCGCTGCAGAGGAGTTCATCGTGCGCATCGACTTCGAGCGTCGCAAGATAAAGATGGTGCTACCCGAAGGCCTGTTGGAGATATAAAAAAAAGAGTGCTAAGGCACTCTTTTTTTATTTGGGCGCTTTCCCTTCGGGGAGGCGTTTTTTTGCATAGGTCGCGGACGCGCGGGCGTGCGGTTATCCTTAAAGAAGTAGGATTTCTGTCGGCGCTTATCCTCCTGCGAGCGAGCCACGAATACCTTCTCGCCCGTGTAGGGATTCTCGCCCGTGTAGAACATAACCGACGACAAGGTCATAGGCGTTGGCGTGAGGTCCTGCACCTGCTCCAGGTCGAAGTGCAGACGGCCCAGCACCTTGTTGGCCAGCGCACTCATATCCTGCTCGCGGCAACCGGGGTGCGACGATATAAAATAAGGTATAAGCTGATAGCGCAACCCATTGCGCTCGCACACTGAGCGGAAATCGCGGTTTAATTGCTCGAACATCGCAAACGGCGGCTTACGTATCAAATCCAAAACGTGGGGCTCGGTATGCTCGGGCGCAACCTTCAATCGACCCGAGGTGTGGTGCTTGACCACGGTCTCAAGGTAGGGTGTGTCGTCAAACAAATCGTATCGTATGCCACTACCGATAAAGGCCTTCTTGATGCCCTTAACCGCACGAATCTTCTCGTAGAGAGACAGCAGAGGGCGGTGGTCGTTATTCAGATTAGGGCATATCTTGGGGTGTAGGCACGACGGGCGACGGCACTTGCGACAGGCCGCCTCGTTCTTGCCTCCCATACGATACATATTAGCCGATGGTGCTCCCACATCAGAGAGGTAACCTCGGAAGTCGGGCATCTTTGTCACCTTCTCTACCTCGGCAAGGATTGAACGCTCGCTGCGCGAATTGATAAACTTACCCTGATGAGCCGAAATGGTGCAGAAAGCACAGCCACCGAAGCAACCTCGGTGGATATTTATCGAGTGCTTGATCATCTCCCACGCAGGAATGTCGCCCTTGCCGTTGTAACGGGGATGGGGCGCACGCTCGTAGGGTAGATCGAACGAGTGGTCAAGCTCCTCGGTCGTAAGAGTGGTGTTGGGCGGTGTTACGACAACATATTTTTCGCCCACACGCTCGACGAGTGTTGTCGTGGGCTCCATAACATTGCTGAGCAACTCCTCCTCAACGAAGTTCTCGCCAAAGGCTCGCTTGCTCTGCTCGCACTCCTCGAACGAGTGCAGAAACTTGGTGGTGGCGGGGTCGAGGCGCTCGACATAACTCTTGTCGGCGAGGAATGCCACCTGATTTATCTTTCTTAAGAGTTTGGCGTTGTAGCCATTACGCATAGCCTTGGCCACCTGCTGCACTACCCTCTCGCCCATACCATAAATCAGCAGGTCGGCACCACTCTCCACAAGTACCGATGGCTTGAGACTATTGCTCCAATAGTCGTAGTGCGTAAGGCGACGAAGCGAGGCCTCAATACCTCCCACAACTACGGGGATATGCGGGTAGAGGCGTTTTAGAATCTGCGTATATACCGTTACGGCATAGTCAGGTCGAAAGCCAGCCTTACCACCGGCGGTGTAGGCGTCGTTGCTGCGCAGACGTATGTTGGCCGTATAATGGTTTACCATCGAATCCATAGCACCTGCCGAAACACCAAAGAAAAGACGCGGAGCGCCAAGCTTGGTAAAGTCGCGCAGGTCGTCACGCCAGTTAGGTTGCGGCACGATAGCGACACGATAGCCCTCGGCCTCGAGCAGACGACCGATGACGGCCGCACCGAATGCCGGGTGGTCGATGTAGGCATCACCCGTGAAGAGGATTACATCGATATAATCCCATCCCAAGGCACGCACCTCCTTTATGGTAGTTGGTAAAAAAGCCATTTTTAGTAATTTTTCACAAAAGAATATATCCCAACTCTTTTATCTCTCTACTCCTCTTCCAGTTTACGGGCAGCAACATAGCCATCCCACTTGGCAATCACCGAGAGCAGATCCTCGGGCAGTTCGCTCTCGAAGTACATATCCTTACCCGTTGTGGGATGCACGAAACCGAGCGAGCGGGCGTGCAGCGCCTGACGAGGCAGGAGAGAAAAACAATTTTCGATAAACTGCTTATACTTTGAGAAAGTAGTACCCTTCAGGATGCGGTCGCCACCATAGCGCGCGTCGTTGAACAGAGGGTGTCCCTGCCACGACATATGCACACGAATCTGGTGCGTGCGGCCCGTCTCCAAGCGGCACTCAACCAGCGTAACGTAGCCGTAGCGCTTAAGCACCTTATAGTGCGTAACGGCGTGCTTTCCATCCGAGCCATCGGCAAAGACATACATCTGCAACCTATCCTTGGGGCTGCGACCGATATTACCTGTGATAGTACCCTCGTCCTCCTCGAGATTACCCCACACCAACGCCACATAACGGCGGTGGATAGTGTGGTCGAAGAACTGCTTGGCAAGGCGAGCGTGCGCACGCTCGTTCTTGGCTACAACCAACAGACCCGAAGTATCCTTATCAATACGGTGTACCAATCCTGCACGCATATCGCCCTCCTGAAACAATGGCAAATCCTTGAGATGGTGAGTAAGGGCATTTACTAGCGTACCGCTATAGTTTCCACAACCCGGGTGAACAACCATACCGGCCTCCTTATTAACAATTATCAGGTCGTCATCCTCATACACCACGTTCAGAGGTATATCTTCGGGAATAATTTCAATCTCGCGCTTGGGATAAGGCATAACCAGCGTAATACGATCCAACGGCTTGACCTTGTAGCTGGACTTGGCTGCAACACCATTGACCAAAATGTTACCACTGTCAGCCGCCGTCTGAATACGGTTACGTGAGCAGTGCTCCATACGATCGACCAGATACTTATCCAGTCGGAGCATCTTCTGCCCCTTATCCACCGTGATGGCAAAGTGCTCGAACATTTCGTCGGCACCTTCGCCCTCGGCTATATCAATATCCTCGATATCATTTATCTCTTTGTACTCTTCAGTCATCTTCATTTGGGTTTAGAAAAACTCATCCTCATCAGTCTGGGTAACCTCCTCGCTCTGTTCCGAGCCTCCGAACAATGAGCGCAAAATACCGCCAGCGCTATTGGCCGTCTCAGCCTGCTCAAGCGAGTCACGCAAGTGGTTCTCTGCCTCTAGACGCTCCTGCTCCAACTCCTGAGCACGCTTATCTGAGGTTGCGCTGCTATTGTCGACCTTCTTCACGTCGAGCGTGAGCCACAAATCCACTGCGTCGCCGAGCGATGCTCCGCTATTGTGGTGCAACGACTGACGATAGACACGGGCATCCTTCTGATTCATAAGGTTGATACCCTCATCGAAATTTATCTTGCCAATGTTCAAACCCTGCTCCCACAATCGGCTCTTGGCAGCCTCAAGGCCCTGACCGATGGCCTTGGGAACGATAACAGAGTTCTTCTCGGGCTCGACACCCACCTTGAGCACAACGCCCGAGCCCATCTCAATCTCAATCTTCGAATCGGGAGTAAGCTCACGACCATCGACTAGCTCGGCCAGCACATAGTTCGTTGCTATATCCTCCTCATAGACCAGACGCTCGATACCAAGACCTGCCACCTCCAGCATATTTTTTGCCTGACGCAGTGAACGGCCTGCAACATAGGGCACCTGCACCATCTTCTGGCGCACCGAGTTGATGGTCACATAGACCTTACGGCCGGCCTTAACCTCGGCACCAGCCTTGGGCAGCTGGTCGAGCACGATGCCACCCTCGTATGCAGGAACGAACAGAGAGTCGTTGATAATAATCTCAAGACGCTCATTGTCGGCCATACGCTCGACATCGCCAATGCGGATACCCGTAAAGTCGGGCACCGTGCGGTGCGTACCGTGGCGGGTTACCACATTCATCAGAATGCTCGATGCAACCAATATGGCCACCACGGTCAGTACGATGAGCACTGCGTGATAGATGATGGGTGAGGCCTTGAGGCGTGCAAGCAACGCTGCGGCGCCCTTTGGCTGAGGTTTTCTTCTATTTCTTTTCTCCATAGGTTATCTTGTTTACTCAATTTCGTTATAGTGTGTATCTCGCTCCACGGCGCGGAAACCAGCTCGCTCGACCATTGCGTGCATCTCATCGACACTCATCGTAGGACGCTGGTCGGCAGCACCCGCCATTGAGTATATCTTGGTCGAGTCCTCAATCGTGCCATCAATGTCGTCGGCACCAAACGAGAGAGCCATCTCGGTAGTCTGCTTGCCATACATCACCCAATAGGCCTTGATGTGGGGCACATTGTCCAAAATAAGGCGGCTCATAGCAAGCGTACGCAGGTCATCGACGATGGGCACCTCGCCAATCTCTGACATCGAGTTGCCGAAGTTACGATACTTTAGCGGGATGAAGGCATTGAAGCCACCCGTTACGTCCTGCAACTCGCGAAGACGCATCAGATGGTCGATGCGGTGCTCCAAGCTCTCTATGTGGCCATAGAGCATCGTTGCATTAGTCTTAAGGCCCAACTCGTGAGCCGTGCGATGCACCTCGAACCACTCGGCAGTAGAACCCTTGTCGGGGCATATCTTCGAGCGCAACTCCTCGTCGAAAATCTCGGCTCCACCGCCAGGGATGGCCTCCATACCCGCCTCGATAAGGCGCTTAAGACCCTCGGCAATCGAGAGCCCTGACTTTTTAATCATATACGAGAGCTCGATGGCAGTATAGGCCTTCACGGCCGCTGTGGGCAGGATGGCCTTCACTCTACGGATCAGTTCGCAGTAAAAATCAAGGTCGTGGTCGGGATGCACACCACCCACGATATGCATTTCGGTAGCGCCCTTACCCTCATAACTGCGTACCTTATCCTCGATTTGCTCGAGTGTATAGTCCCACGCCTCGGCACTGCCTCTGGGACGACGATAGGAGCAGAACTTGCAATTAAAGACGCATATGTTGGTCGGCTCGATATGAAAATTCTTATTATAGAAGACCCTATCGCCACTCTTCGCGCGCTTGCGCAGAACAGCCACCTCGCCCAGACGCCACAATGGGGCATCCTGCCACAAAGTCAAGGCATCGGCTGAAGTGAGGCGTTCGCCCTCGGCCACACGGGTCAATATCTCTTCCCACTTTTCCATTATTTAGGTGCTTTTCGGTAAAGATGTATTGCTACAATGGTAAATATTATATTTGGGAGCCACACTGCCAAACCTACGGGCAGGCCTCCACTCTTGGCAAACTCCTCGAACAGACGGTTGAGCATAATGTACGAGAAGCAGAGCATAATGCCTATACCGATATGCAGACCCGTACCTCCACGCACCTTACGCGAAGAGAGCGACACGCCGATGAGCGTGAGGATAAACGTAGCAAAGGGGTACGCATAGCGAGTATGGCGCTCCACCTCAATCAAATTAATCGAGTCGGAGCCCTTGGTACGCTGCTGCTCCAGGAAGCGGTTCAGCTCGCCAATCTTCATCGTCGACACGGTCTGCTCGATACGGCCCAGCTCCTTAACGTCGAGGTTAATTAGAGTGTCCAGGTCGCGCAACTGTTCGAATGTCTCCTTACCCTCGGCATCGGTGCGACGGATGATGTAGCGCTGAGCCTTCCAGCGACCTGTCTCGGGATCAACCGACACGTCGGAAGCCTCCAGAGTCTCGGCAATGGCCGTGCCTTCGAAACGCTCGATGGCAAGATATGCCGCTTTGTTCGAGGTGTTGAAACCTCGCACATAGACAAACTCGCCAGGCTCTATCTGGCGATATATATGGCGGTCGTACTGCTCGTTTTTATACTTCTTGAAGTAGGTCTGACGGAACTTAACGCAGGCCACCTGTGACTGAGGGATAACCCACAGATTAAGCGAGAGCGAAAGCAACATAATGGCCAGAGCACCCAGAAAATAGGGCCACATCAAGCGACGGAAACTCACTCCTCCCGAGAGCATAGCCACAATCTCGGTCTGGTAGGCCATCTTCGAGGTGAAGAAGATTACCGAGATGAAGGTGAACAAACCACTGAACTGGTTGATAAAGTCGGGAATAAAGTTGATGTAGTAGTCGAAGATAATGGCCGACCACGGTGCGTGCGACTCGGTGAAGTTGTCGACACGCTCGGCATAGTCGAAGACCACCAAAATCACCGTAATCATAGCGATGGCGAAGGCGTAGGTTCCGAGGAACTTGCCCAATATGTAACGGTCGAGAATTTTATATCCCGGCCACGATAATTTCAATTTTTCCTTCATCGTTTATCTTTTTGCAAAATGCTTCGAGGCCCTCACCCCTACAGGCGGCGGCCCAATTTCTCGACCATTATACTCTTCCACTGCGAGTAGTCGCCAGCGATGATATGCTTGCGTGCCTCACCAACCAGCCACAGATAGAATGCAATGTTATGCAGCGAGGCAATCTGTGCTGCGAGCATCTCCTTGCATACCACCAAGTGGTGAACATAGGCCTTCGTATAGAGTTTGTCAACGAAACTTGCGCCATTGGGGTCGAGCGGCGAGAAGTCATCCTCCCACTTCTTGTTTCTAAGGTTGATTGTGCCCTCGCTGGTAAAAATCTGACCATTGCGACCATTGCGCGTAGGCATAACGCAGTCGAACATATCCACACCGCGGTCGATAGCCTCAAGAATGTTGATAGGCGTACCCACACCCATCAGGTAGCGGGGTTTATTCTCGGGCAGAACGGCATTTACAACCTCAATCATCGAGTACATAACATCTGTGGGCTCACCTACTGCCAAACCTCCGATGGCGTAGCCGTCGGCATCGTACTGCTGTACATTCTCGGCCGCCTTGGCTCGCAGGTCGGGATAGGAACAGCCCTGAACGATGGGGAAGAGTGACTGATAGTGACCCCACTTGGGGCTTGTCTGATGATAGCGATTAAAGCAACGATCGAGCCAGCGCTCGGTCAGTGCCAGCGACTTGGCAGCATACTCCTTGGGGGCATCGCCAGGAGGGCACTCGTCGAAAGCCATCATAATATCGGCTCCGATGGTGCGCTCGGTGTCAATCACACTCTCGGGTGTGAAGAGATGCTTCGAGCCGTCGATATGCGAGCGGAAGTGGCAACCCTCCTCCTTGAGTTTGCGACAATCGGCAAGCGAGAATACCTGAAAGCCTCCACTATCGGTGAGCATAGGGCCATCCCAGGTTGAAAAACGGTGCACACCGCCAGCCTTCTCGATGATATCCATACCCGGACGTAGGTAGAGGTGGTAGGTGTTGGCCAGAATAATCTGTGCGCGGGCATCCTCCTTCACGTCACGGTGAAAGATTCCCTTCATTGCCGCAGCGGTACCTACGGGCATAAAAATTGGCGTCTGAATAGAACCGTGGTCGGTCTCGATAAGACCTGCACGAGCCTTCGACGCGGGAGTGGTATGTTGAAGTGTAAATTTCATAAACAATAATTAATCAAGCAAAGGTACTATTTTTCTGTGAAAAATAAGATTTTTCATGCAGGAAAAACACATTTCGCAGCCGACCAAACCAAATAAGCACAACCCCACCGCACATCTGCCGAGATTTAAGCCCTAGGCAAGGCACAACAAAGAGGATTATTTGCCCTCTATTTTGCATTTTGAATTATGAATTTTGCATTTTATTTAGTATCTTTGTGTTTTGTTTACACTTTGGAATTTATGCAATACCTCGATTATATCATTCAGCACTACGGATGGCAGGGCACGGCCTTGGCTGCAGCGATTTTGGTGCTGTTTTTTGTGCAACTCTACTACCACATTGTAGCCTATGGCCGTGTGGCAAATTTCCGCAATTCGCGTCGTCGCAAGCGCCTCAACGAAGAGCCTCCCGTATCGGTTGTAGTACCTCTTTTTGCCGAGGATTACACCTTTATGGACGAGCGTCTTCCGCTGCTTATGTCGCAGTGCTATAATGTTACATATGAGATTGTTGTGGTGTACGTAGGTAGCGACAACGACTTCTTCGAGGAGCTCTCGAATATGCGTCTGCGCTGGCCCAATCTGCTGGTTACAAAAATACAATACAACCCCCGTTTCCCCATCTCTGTAAAGATGGCCATCAACGTGGGTATCAAGTCGGCTCACAACGAGCACATTCTCATCACCACAACCGACGCTGTCCCTGCCTCGGAGCAGTGGCTGGCGATGATGGGCAAGGCCTTTATGCGTGGCGAGATTGTACTCGGCTACACATCGGTGGAGCAGGCTCCGGGACTTACCAATTATCTCATACGTATGTCGCGTATGCAAATCTCCACCTGGTGGCTCGCACGCGCCGTGCAGGGCAAGACTTATCGTGGCTCACGCCACAACATCGGCTTCACCAAGAGTCTCTACTTCGGAGTCAAGGGTTTTACACACCTCAATATGACCATCGGCGAGAACGACCTCTTCATTCAGAGCATCGCCCACGACAACAACGCCAGCGTAGTGCTTATCCCCAAGGGCCGAGTTATCGAGCATCAGTGGGGCGGTCTGAAGTGGTGGATTTCACACCTGCACCACTACGGCGAGGCATACCGGTTCTACCCGCACGCAGCCCGTAACGCCGCCGAGTGGGAGATAGGCAGTCAGGTGCTCTTTGCACTGAGTGCGCTTACGGCCATTATCGTTATGCCGTTGGAGTTTAAAGCAGCAACTCTACTTCTAATTCTGGTGCGCTATATTGCCGTTGTGCTCCGCGCCCGCTCCATCGCCAAACGAGTTGGTGAGCAGGGAGTTGCATTGCGCTACTTTATCTTCGATTGTTTTAACCCCTTGATGCTGTTATACACCCGCATAGTAATGTTGCAAAAGGATAGCACAGCGTGGAAATAGCCGATTACATAATTGCCGACGACAAGCACCTTGTAGAGCTCTCGCTCGGGGGTGATGATATGGCCTTCGAGTATCTGTTCAACCGATACTCAGATGCCATACGTCGACTGTTTTTGCAACGCTCGACCTCAACCGAGGACACCGAGGATTTGTTGCAGGAGACCTTCATCAAAGTATATGTAAATCTGCACCGCTACTCGGCCGAGTTTACCTTTGGCCAGTGGGTATACACCATCGCCCGCAACACCCATATCGACTTCGAGCGTCGCCGTCAGGACGACCTCTCCATCGACGAGAAGTTTTCAGCCCCGATTGCCAGCACCCCATCGCCCGAGGAGAGCATGATTCGCCAGCAACAACGCACACAGATAGAGAACTACATAAACTGTCTGCCCGAGCACTACCGCCGCCTCTTCACGATGCGCTTTTTGGAGGATTACACCTACGACGAGATAGCCGAAAAGCTGCATCTACCAATGGGCACAGTGAAGACCCAAATACACCGAGCACGCGAGCGAATGTGCAACCTGATCCTGGAGGGAGAGGGAGAAAAAGCATAGCAAAAGTTGTAAAAGCCTTTTGTTATGCTTTTTTTATTCTCGATATATGCTCGTTTTCTTGCATTTTTTGTTAGTTTTGTAAGAGTGTTTATAAACCAACACAAAAATTAACTTTGAATATGAGTAAAGTTGTTACATTTGGTGAGATTATGTTGCGTCTGGCAACACCCAACAACCTGCGTTTTCAGCAAAGCAATATGCTCTCGGCCACATTCGGTGGTGGCGAGGCAAACGTGGCCGTATCGTTGGCCAACTATGGCGTAGAGGTGGACTTCATCACACGCCTGCCACAGAACGATATCGCAGCTGCGTGTGTAGGTGAGCTGCGTCGCTATGGCGTTGGCACATCGCAAATCATATATGGAGGCGAGCGCCTCGGCATCTACTTCCTCGAGACTGGTGCGGTAGCTCGTCCGAGCAAGGTGGTCTACGACCGTGCGCACTCTTCAATATCGACAATCGAGCCCGGAATGATTGATTGGGACAAGGCTCTGGAGGGTGCCGACTGGTTCCACTTCACAGGCATCACACCCGCCATCAGCGCCTCGGCTGCCGAGGTATGTCTGGAGGCGTGCCGTGCGGCAAACCGCCTGGGCATCACGGTATCGTGCGACATTAACTTCCGCAAGAATCTCTGGAAATATGGCAAGACCGCCTCGGAGGTTATGCCCTCGCTGGTGGAGTGTTGCGATGTGATTCTTGGCAACGAGGAGGACGCCGAGCGAGTATTCGGCATCAAGCCCGAGGGCTTCGACGCTGCCGCTACGGGAGGTCAGGTCGAGCAGGCGGCCTTCGAGAGCGTATGCCGTCAGATGATGCAGCGCTTCCCTCGTGCGAAGAAGATTATCATCACCCTGCGTGGCTCAATTAACGCCAACCACAACACTTGGGGTGGCGTGCTGTTCGATGGCGAAAAACTCTACTCATCACCCCGCTACGATATCACACATATCGTTGACCGCGTGGGCGGTGGCGACTCATTTATGGGTGGCCTTATTTACGGCCTTCGCGAGTACAAGGGCGACGACGACCGTGCCTTGCGCTTTGCCGTTGCTGCTTCGGCCCTCAAGCACACGATTTATGGCGACTTTAACCTGGTAAGCGTAGCCGAGGTAGAGAATCTGATGAAGGGCGACGGCTCGGGACGTGTGGCAAGATAATTTTGAATTTTGAATTCTACATTTTGAATTTTTCGTATGGCAACTTTTTCAAAGATAGAGGTTTTTCAGGCAATGATGAGCACCGGTATGGTGCCCGTGTTCTACAATGCCGATGTTGAGATATCGAAGCAGGTCATCAAGGCTTGCTACGAGGGTGGCGTTCGCGCCTTCGAGTTTACCAACCGTGGTGACTTTGCCCACGAGACATTTGGCGCGCTGAGCCGTTGGGTAAAGACAGAGTGCCCCGAGCTAATTCTCGGTGTAGGTAGCGTAGTGGATGCCCCCACGGCTGCACTCTTCATTCAGCTGGGTGCCAACTTCGTGGTAGGCCCTATGTTCAATGCCGAGGTGGCCAAACTCTGCAACCGCTGCTGTGTGCCCTACACCCCCGGCTGTGGTTCGGTGACTGAAATAGGTCAGGCGCAGGAGGCTGGTTGCGATTTGGTGAAGATATTCCCCGCAGGCAACGTGGGTGGACCGTCGTTCGTGAAGAATGTGCTGGCGCCTATGCCGTGGTCGATGATTATGGCTACGGGAGCCGTTGAGCCCGAGCGTGACAACCTCACAGCTTGGTTCAAGGCGGGTGTCACCGTAGTTGGTATGGGCTCGAAGCTCTTCCCCAAAGATGATATCGCGGCGGGTAACTGGAGTGCCATCGCAAAAAAGTGTCGCGCAGCGCTCGACATCATTGCAGAAGCTAGAAAGAAGTAACAACTTAAACCTACGAATATGAACCAGAACAAACCTACCTCCTATCGTTGGGTTATATGCTCGCTGCTCTTCTTCGCAACGACCATTAACTACCTCGACCGTCAGGTACTGTCGCTGACCTGGGAGGATTTCATTCGCCCGGAATTTCACTGGACAAACGCCCACTACGGACTCGTGACGGGTATCTTCTCGCTGGTCTACGCCATCGGTATGCTCTTCGCAGGTCGCATAGTGGATAAGCTAGACACCAAGAAGGGCTATATGTGGAGTATCTTCATCTGGTCAATCGGTGCCTGTGTACACGCCTTGTGTGGTGTGGCTACCGAATGGGCCGTGGGACTACCCGATGCTGAGGCTCTGCGCTCGGCCATCGGCAATGTCGATTTGGTGGCTCGCATAGCACATATCTCACTTACGCTCTTCATTATGGCCCGATGCGTATTGGCTATCGGTGAGGCGGGCAACTTCCCCGCTGCCATCAAGGCCACAGCCGAATACTTCCCCAAGAAGGATCGTGCCTACGCAACAAGTATCTTCAATGCTGGAACAACAGTGGGCGCACTGCTCGCCCCCTTCACCATCCCCACCCTTGCCGCAAAGTTTGGCTGGGAGGCCGCCTTTATCATCATCGGTGCGCTGGGATTTGTGTGGATGGGCTTCTGGCAGTTTATGTATAAGAAACCTGATCAAAACCCCAAAGTGAATGCAGCCGAGCTGGAGTACATCAACTCCGACAGCGAGGAGGAGCGTGCCGCCGCTGCAAAGGATGCTGCCGAGAAGGCTGCCGCACCCAAGGTGTCGCTCTGGCAGTGCTTTGGCTACCGTCAGACGTGGGCCTTTATCTCGGGTAAGGCTATTGCCGATGGCGTATGGTGGTTCTATCTATTCTGGATGCCATCTTACCTGAAGAACGCCTGCGGAATGTCGTCGACAAGTTTCGAGTTCCAGTTGGCACTCGGCGTGCTATATCTTATCGTAATGATCTCTGTTTTGGGTGGTTATCTGCCTACAATCTTTATCGAAAAATATAAGATGAACGCCTATGCAGGTCGTATGCGCGCGATGCTTATCTTCGCGTTCTTCCCCTTGTTTGCACTCTTGGCACAGCCTCTGTCACAGTACTCATACTGGTTCCCCATCGCATTTATCGGTATCGCGGCGGCAGCACATCAGTCGTGGTCGGCAAATATCTTCTCGACCGTGGGCGATATGTTCCCCAAGTCGATGATTGCAACCATCACAGGCATTGGCGGTATGGCAGGTGGTGTCGGCTCATTCTGCATTCAGTTGGGCGCAGGTCGTCTGTTCGACTTTGCCGAGCAGAGTAATATGACATTTATGGGTTATACGGGCATCGAGGCTGGCTATATGATCGCCTTCTCGTTCTGCGCCGTGGCATACCTCATAAGCTGGATGGCGATGAAGGCCTTTGTACCGCAGTACAAACCTATTAAGCTGTAGCACACAATAAAAAAGGTTGCCCTTTCGAGAGGCAACCTTTTTTATTTTATGCAAAATTCAAAATTTCTTATTCTACAATAGAATGTGAATAATGAGGCTATTTTTAGGCTTGCGAAGTCCGAGAAACCGCAGTTTACTCGACGTAAATGAGGATTTCGAGGACAAGCATAACGACAAAAGAGCCTTATTAGGCACATTCGTCGTCATCAGCAAGACTACTTACTTAAATAAAGAGTAGGCTATTCCCATCTCCAAACCACGCAACTCGGCAAGTCCTCGCATACGGCCGTAGCACGAATAACCAGGATTTGACTTGCGTTCCAAGTCATCGCACATCTGATGGCCGTGGTCGGGACGCATAGGTATACTGCGGCCATACTTCTGCTGAATTTCAAGCAAGGCACGCATCACCTCATACATAGGCACGTCGCCCTCCAAGTGATTATCCTCCTGGAAGTTACCCTCCGCATCACGACGCGTTGAGCGCAGATGCACAAAGCCTACTCTCTCGCCAAACTCACGCATCATTGCGGGCAGGTCGTTATCGCCCCTCACACCAAACGAACCCGTGCAAAGGCATAAGCCATTCGAGGGATTGGGCACCGCTTCGATAAGAGAGCGGAAATCATCGGCCGTAGACAAAATGCGAGGCAAGCCAAGAATAGGATATGGAGGATCATCGGGGTGAATCACCATCTGCGAGCCACACTCATCGGCCACAGGGCAGACCTCACGGAGGAAGTAAATCAGATTATTTCGCAACTGCTCGGCATCGATATCGGCGTAGCGGTCGAGAGCCTGCTGAAACTGCTCGACGGTAAAACTCTCCTCCGAGCCTGGCAGGCCCGCAATCATATTGCGAGTGAGGCGTTCACGCTCCCCGTCAGTCATTGCATCGAAACGAGCCTTCGCCACAGCCTTCTCATCGGCCGAATACTCATTCTCGGCCGCAGGGCGACGCAAGATGTAGAGGTCGAAGGCCATAAAGGCGGCACGCTCGAAGCGCAGGGCTCGCGAGCCATCCTCAACCTCGTAGGCAAGGTCGGTACGAGTCCAATCCAAGACGGGCATAAAGTTATAGGTTATACAGTGTATGCCACAAGCAGCAAGGTTACGAATCGACTGCTTGTAGTTGTCGATATACTGTTGGAAATCGCCTGTCTGTGTCTTAATATGTTCGTGTACGGGAACACTCTCCACAACACTCCAGCGAAGGCCTGCATCGACTATCATCTGCTGGCGTGCACGAATCTCCTCAACGGGCCACACCTCACCATTGGGTATGTGGTGCAGGGCGTGGACAATGTCCGTAGCTCCTGCCTGACGTATATTGCTCAGCGTGACGGGATCATTAGGCCCATACCAACGCCAAGATTGTGTACAAAGTATCATAATTCAAAAGTCAAAATTTTCTCTCTACGTCATTCCTCATTTATGCATCATAGAGCTTTGCTGATACAAGTATGTTGCTATGCATAAATGAATGGAATCTACCTTTGCCAATTACTACCTTGCTGATAGATATAACAATTCATTTCTTTATGCCACTTTTTTGCCGCCAAAAAGTAGCGCAAAAACCGCCGCAAGGCTAAATTTGTGGGGTCGCCGCTTGTTGTCGGTAAAACGGATGCATTCGCGCTTTTACTTCGTGAAAAGGTCTCCGTTTCTTAACCCTCCGCCTGCGCGTCGCCCTTAATCCACAAACTTTCGCAGTGCGGAGAGGCTGACGCTCGGTAATACTAACCTACAATGCAAATTCTCGGAATGAAATCTTATTTTTAGATTGAGAATGCATCAAAACCGCCATCCACAACGGTCAGCGTTCCTGTAACGAACTTCGAGGCGTCGGATGCCAGCCACTGCAATGTGCCGAGCAGCTCCTCAGGCTCGCCAAAGCGCTTGAACGGGGTGTGGGCAATGATGGTCTCGGCGCGCGGGGTGAGTGAGCCATCGGGATTAGTCAAGAGGTCGCGGTTCTGGTTGGTCAAGAGGAAGCCGGGTGCAATGGCATTTACGCGGAAGCCCTCGCCAAACTTTATGGCCAACTCGCCACACATATATTTTGTCCAATTTATAACAGCCGCCTTTGCTGCGCCATAGCCCGCCACACGAGTAAGAGGACGCAGAGCCGCCTCCGAGGCAACATTGATAATCGAGCCACCACCCTGAGCCACCATAGCCTTTACGAATACCATCGTGGGAAGGATTGTGCCGAAAAGGTTGAGTTCCACGACCTGCTTTACGGCATCGATATCCAAATCGAAGATAGTCTTATCGGGTGGAACGGTTGCTCCAGCCTGATTACCTCCTGCACCATTGATGAGCACATCGATGCGGCCATAGGCCTCCATAATCGAGTCGTAGCAGCTCTCCAGCGACGCCTTATCAAGCACGTTGCACTCCAAGAAGAGCGCCTCACCACCCTTAGCCTTGGCCTCACTCTCAAGACGTGAGCCCACCTCACGATTACGGCCGAGGATAACCACACGGGCACCCTCTTCGGCAAAATGCTCGACCATCGATGCACCAAGCACACCTGTAGCGCCGGTGATGACGATGACTCTATCCTTTACACAAAAAAGATCTTTCATTGCAATATTTTTTATGGTTGTTACTTTTATGCCATCATAACAAAGATAATGACTTTTTCCCGAAAATCATAATTCCTCGCACCCGACAATTACACTCTCGTGCAAAATAGCAGATAAATAGTGGAAATTGCAATTATACGAAGTATAAAATTTTGAGGTTCGAAATTAAAAACGTAACTTTACATCGAATATACTCCTCAAAAGGGAATTTCCCGAAATGGACAAAACACGTTAAAAATAACATATTATGGCAATCAACAGAAAAGAATTTCTAAAATCTCTGGGTGGTTTGGCAGCGCTGACCATCGTTCCGCGCCGCGTACTCGGAGGTCCGGGTCACATTGCCCCCAACGATCAATTGACCAAGGGTATCATCGGTATGGGTGGTATCGGTTTCAGCGAGAACCACTTCTCAAGCAACGAGCAGTGCCGCTTGGTGGCAGTGTGTGATGTCGATGATCTGCACCTCGAGAAGGGTGTGCGTCTGTCAAAGGAGCGCCTTAATGAGACCGTAAAGGGTTATCACCTCTATCGCGATTTGATCAACGACCCCAACGTCGACGTAGTTCACATTGCAACTCCTCCCCACTGGCACGGACTTATGGCCGTTGAGGCAGCCAAGGCCGGCAAGGATATCTGGTGTGAGAAGCCCATGACACGTACCATCGGCGAGGGTAAGCGAGTAATGGAGGCAGTACGCCAGAATGGCCGTATCTTCCGTCTGAACACCTGGTTCCGTTTCAAGGATACCTTCTACGGCTTGGGTACTACCGTTCAGCCCTTAAAGAAGCTCGTTGACAGCGGTCTTCTGGGTTGGCCTTTGAAGGTGACCATCTCGGGCTACACTGGTTTCAACTGGAAATTCTTCTGGGTAGGTAAGGAGAACCTTGTTGAGCAGCCCGTTCCCAAGAATCTCGACTACGATTTGTGGCTCGGTCCCGCACCCTACAAGCCCTACAACGAGCACCGTACTCACCAGACCTTCCGCGGTTACTGGGACTACGATGGTGGTGGTCTTGGCGATATGGGCCAGCACTACATCGACCCCGTGCAGTACATCCTGGGCAAGGACAACACCTCACCCATCAAGGTGGAGGTAGATGCTCCCGAGCAGCACTGGGATGCTATCGGTACTTGGCGTAAGATTGTTTACACCTACGACGATGGTTGCCAGATCATCCTGCAGGGTGAGGAGCACGGCGACCCCACAGCTCCCTACATCGAGGGTCCCAAGGGTAAGATTTACCAGGGCTTCCGCGTAGAGCTCAACGGTCAGCCCGCACACAACATTATGGATTTGCTCTCGGAGTTGCCCGATCCCGAGCCTCAGAACACCGACTTCATCAAGTGTATCCACAACCGCGAGAAGTTCGCTCTGAACGAGATCAACGGTTTCCGTTCGGCTACAATCGTGAATATGGGTCTTTGCGCACTGCGTCTTAACCGCACGCTGGAGTTCGACCCCGTGAAGTTGCAGTTCATCGGCGACGATGCAGCCAATGCGCTCATCGACCAGCCTATGCGTGCTCCCTGGACATTTTAACCTAACCCATTAAAGATGACTACAATGAAAAGATTTCTTATAATTCTCGCCCTGCTCGTTATGCCACTCGTGGCTGTGAATGCGCAGGACAACCGCAACCGCGCCACATCGACCATCGTGTCGGACGCATTGGCGCAGATGCCCGCCCAGACTCCCGATGTATATAATCAGGTGATGGCCGAGTTGGCAGCTACGGGCGCCGAGGGTATTGAGATGCTCTCGATGATGTTGGAGCCTATGGCCGAGGGTGTTAACAACTCACCCGTCGAATATGCCGTAAATGGTGTTGCATCGTTCGTTACCAAGGAGGGCGCCGCTCACCGTGAGGGCGTTCGCTCAGGTTTGAAGGCTGCCATCAAGAAGACTACCAACAACCCCAACAAGGCATTCCTTATGACCGCCCTGCAGATTTGTGCCACTGGCGACGATGCTCACTTCTTTGCAGAGTACCTCAAGGATGACTATATGGCAAACTTTGCCGCTCGCGCATTGGCATCAGTTAAGGGCACCGACCACGCTGTCGAGCACCTTATGGCTGAGCAGGCCGAGAACGGCATCAGCAAGGTGTTGCTCGCACAGATTGCATCATACAAGAGCCACTTCCACGATGGCGAGCCCATTCTGATCGAGTGGTTGAATGGTGCTACACCCGAGCTTAAGACTCAGATTTACACTGCCCTGGGTGCTTGGGGTGGCGAGCCCTCGGCTAAGGTTTTGGCCGCGGCAGCCAAGGAGGCAGGCTACACATTTGACTCTACAAATGCTTACGGTGCATATATCCGTCTGTTGAATGGCCACCTTATGAAGCACGACGAGAAGGCAGTTATGAAAGCTGCCAAGCAGCTTCTGAAGGTTGAGAAGCCCAACGTACGCATCGCAGGTCTTGATTTGTTGGCTCAGATTAAGGGTGCCGACATCACTCCCCTCGTAGTGAAGGCTCTGAAGGAGGATTGTCGCGACTACCGCTACGGCGCAATGCGTGTTGCCGAGCAGTTTGCCGACGATGCAACTTATGCTGCTATCGCTGCTGCGCTGCCCAAGGCAAGCGTAGAGGCTCGCATTGATATCTTGAGCTGGTTGGGTGCTAACCACGCCGAGAAGCAGATTTCGGCTATTGCTCCCTACGTGGATTGCACAAACGACGATGTTGCCGTTACAGCTATCGCTGCCGCATCGAAGATTGGTGGCGACGTAGCGTTGAAGGCTCTCACCGCTCGTATGCAGAAGGAGAATAGCGAGGCTGTAAACAAGGCTTTGGTTGATGGCTTGCTATCGTTCAACGGCTCGATTAACGACGAGTTCGTTCGCGTGATGGACACCAACTCTTCGGCTCGAGCTATCGCAAAGCAGGTATTGGCTAAGCGCCGCATCACCGCTTCAGCATCGAAGGTATTGGTATGGGTTGACAACGGTGGCGACGACAGTGCTATCCCCGCCCTTACAACCAACGCTACGGAGGCTAACTTCGCGGCATTGTGCAACCTGCTTGAGCAGGGTAAGGATATGGCTCCCGCCATCACAAAAGCTATTCAGGATAAGGCTCCCGCCGAGCAGGTTAAGATGGTCGAAGCTCGTATGGCCAAGGCTGGTGCGAAGAAGCACCTCTACTACCCCATCCTCGCAGCCACAGGCGCAAAGGAGGCTATCGCTCCCATCGTTGAGGGCTTCAAGGCTGGCAATGTTGACGGCGTAGCATTCGAGAGCTTGTGCCTGATTAGCGACGACTCAATGATTGAGACTATGTATGAGGTGGCTACCACCACTCCTGCACTCAAGGATAAGGCTATTGCACGTTACATCGCACTTGTAAGTGCATCGGAGCGTAACAACGATCAGAAGTATATGCTATACCGCAAGGCTTTGGAGATCAACCCCTCGGTAGCAAACAAGAACGCCGCATTGAAGGGTCTTTCACCCACACAGGTATATCAGGCTATGATGCTCGCAGCCGAGTATATGGATGACGAGGCTACAGCACAGGCATCGGCTAACACCGTACTCGAGATTGCAACCAAGCACCCCGAGTTCTACTCGGTAGAGGTGAAGGAGCTCTTGGAGAAGGTTGCCGCAACTGTAAACGATGGCGATGCTGTTTACAAGCGCAAGGATATCGAGAACTTCATCAACGCCAACAAGGAGCGTGGCTCATACTCAATCCTCACTCCCCTCTCTGATGAGGAGCGCAAGGAGGGCTTCGAGCTCTTGTTCGACGGCCAGAACATGGACGCATGGACAGGTAACTTGGAGGCTTACCAGCCTATGGATGGTTATATGTATGTTACCGCTGCTTATGGCACAACAGGTAACCTCTACACCAAGAAGGAGTATGCCGACTTCGTTCTGCGCTTTGAGTTCTGCTTCGACCGCGACGGCGTGAACAACGGTATCGGTATCCGCACCCCTATGGGCGTAGATGCTGCATATCACGGTATGGAGATTCAGGTGTTGCACCACGACTCACCTATCTACAAGAACCTGCGCGAGTATCAGGTACACGGCTCGGTATATGGTATCATCCCCGCAAAGCGCATCAAGTGGGGCGCACTTGGCGAGTGGCACCAGGAGGAGATTCGCGTGAAGGGCGACCGCATCACCGTAACAGTTGATGGTCAGGTTATCGTCGATGGTAACATCCGCACCGCAACCAAGGGTCACAACGTGGCTCCCGATGGCAGCGACAAGAACCCCTACACCGTAGATAAGCTCAACCACCCCGGCCTCTTCAACAAGAAGGGCCACATTGGTTTGTGCGGTCACGGCGAGGGTATCAAGTACCGCAACATCCGCGTGAAGGAGTTGTAATATATGATTGACGAGCCTCGCAAGGCTCAAAAATAAAAAACTGCTCGGCCTTACGGCTGGGCAGTTTTTCTATACTTATATATAAATGGAGCAGCCCGACATAACTCAGCTCCGTCACATATCATTACGCCTTGTGCGCACTATTTCATTACCTCCTGCATTAGATCAATGCCTCGCAGCACCTTCTGGTAGGTCTCTTCATCATCCATAGCCAACATCCACGGAGCCATCATAAAGCCCTTAAGACGCTCTTTTGAGACGGTTTTGCGACACATCTGCACCAACTTACCGATCACATCGTCGGCACCTACACCGAGCTCACGACGTGTCTGCCCTACCCAGTTGGTGCCGCAGGGAACCTGATCGAAACCGGCCTCGTCCAGTTTCACATAGGCCTTCAATATTCTGACATTCGACGTCGTGTTGGTCTCGATGTCGAAGCCACCATACTTCTCGTCATAGAACCAGTTCTGCTGAATAACGCTCTTGGGGCAACGCTCGTAGAAATCCTCATTCCACCAGCAGTAGTCGCTCCACATCCAAACGCGCGCACCGTGCTTCTCCACCGTACGGACGATATGCAGAAAATCCTGCCACCACACATCACCCTTACGAACGCAGATATAATGCGACTGCTCGCCCTCGAGGAAATTTGCTCGCTCCTCGTCCATACCGATATGGAAGAATCGGGGATGACCAAAGATCTCCATCACGTCGCTGATCACCTCCTCGCACATGCGATAGTAGGGCTGCGACGACACCATATGGGTATAATCGCACATCCAGCCGTTATGCGTAGTCGAGAAGTTCAACTTGGGGATGGCCTCGATGCCTAGGCTATTCATATATGCAATCTCCTCGCGCATCTTCTCGACGCTCCACGTACCCTCGATAGCAAACTCGGGATGGCTGGGATAGAACAGACCCTCGCCCAGATCGATGACAATCATATTGATGCCGGCCTTAGCAGCATAATCGACAGTATAACGCCAACGCTCATCGGTCCAGACCATATTTGTAAAGGGTTTACGAACCAGAGTCTTTGAACCCTCAATATAATTTTCGCCCATAAGCACGCTGGGGTAGTCGCACCACATATTGCGACCCAGATGCAGCAGCAGTGAGCGAATATCACCCATCGGAGCAGTTGCAGTCTGAGGACCGAACTTTGGAATCGAGACTTTCTTCTGCTGCGAGCAACTCATTCCAACACCTAAAGCGGCCAGGCCAACGGCAGTCTGGACGATAAAATCCTTTCTTTTCATATTTTGTTCTTGTTAGCAGTTAGTTTTTCATACTGTCCTGAGTACCCATTATGACAAATATACTAAAAATATATCAAGCATTCGTAATTTTACCCCTCATTTGGATGTCTGAAGGCCGCAAAAAAAAGGCATTTTAGCTCTTGGAGAGACAAAAATGCGATTTTTTGCATTTTTTTTGTGTAAAAATTTGCAGAGTTAATTTTTTGCCGTATATTTGCAGTGTCAAAACAAAACGGTGGATTCATCTAAGGGCTAGGATACATGCCTCTCACGCATGACATAGGGGTTCGAATCCCCTATCCACTACTAAAGAAGATGTCGAAAGACATCTTTTTTTGTTTTATACTCTTCCCCTCTCTCTCGCAAGCGCAGGCCAAACATCCATAGCGCCCACTGCAACAAATCCCACACCACACAACAGCACACCCATCAGCCGTGCAACCATATTCGTGGCAGCCGCTTTTCGGTTTCACCCAAGGAGCAAAAAAGCTGCACCTCGAATGAAGTGCAGCTCAAAATTATCTGTAGAAAACTACTTTGTAACGGTGTAAGTACCGCTCTGGTATGTCTTCGACTCGGTCTCACCGGGAAGGGTTACAGTAGCTGTTGCACCCTCGGGGATGGTGAACTCCCAAATCCACTTGTCGCCCTCATACTTCCAAGCACTCTTAATCACGCCGGCAGCAGAGTTATACTCGGCAGTGATGTGGCCCAAACGCTTGTCGGGGATGGGACGCATGATGATATGCTTGAAACCAGGCTGTGCAGGGTCAGCAGCGATACCTGCAGCAGTCTCCCAGATCCACTCACATACGCAACCGTAAGCGTAGTGATTGAAGCTGTTCATACCGCGGGGACCCATACCCTTGTCAACCATATATGAGTTCCAACGCTCCCAGATTGT
>JAZQSN010000038.1:0-28156 GCA_045630065.1 Alistipes sp. | reverse complement strand
CTTGGAGCGGAAAACGAGCCACGAGCCCGCATTCGCGGGCATTTCTCGCGAACTATATTTACACCCCCTAACCCCCTGGTAGGGGGCACTTTGGGGTCTCTCGTGGCGAATCTCGTTTTCCGCTCCAAGCAAAGCCTCCCTTATCAAAGGGAGGTTTGGAGGGATTGTCTATATGGTCGCGGACTTTTCCGCGAAACGCACAAAAAAAAGGATAGCTTTATGCTATCCTTCGTGCGTTGAGCGGAAAACGAGACTCGAACTCGCGACCCCAACCTTGGCAAGGTTGTGCTCTACCAACTGAGCTATTTCCGCAAATATTTTGTGGAGTGCATTTCAGCACTTTGAGCGGAAAACGAGACTCGAACTCGCGACCCCAACCTTGGCAAGGTTGTGCTCTACCAACTGAGCTATTTCCGCATTATCGTTTGAACTTTACAATCAGTATCTCTACCAAATTGCGAGTGCAAAGATATAGCATTTTTCGTTACTTCCAAAACTTTTTACAAAAAAAAAGCAATTTTTTTATTTATAATGCGGGCAATGACTAGTTAATATCATAATTACCAGCAATATAAAGCACTTTGCGCGTTGGACTAGAATCATCCTTTCACCACCGAACGGCCAGCCCAAACCAACAATACTCCCAAAACTACGGTCAGAACCGTGTACAATACAAATGTTGCGTAGTGGCGCTCCTGCAGAAGTAGGTATATGTCGTCGGCAAACGACGAGAATGTGGTAAATCCGCCACAGAAGCCCGTGATGAGCAGGGCGCTCACGGCAGGCGTGATGGTGTTCGTGCGCTCGGCGGCACCAAAAAGGAGTCCGATGATGAAACTACCCACGATATTTACTACAAATGTACCCAGCGGAAATGCTCCCGCCACGAGCAGGTGGCACAACTTTCCAGTCAGGTAGCGCAGGCAGGTGCCGACAAAGCCGCCCACGCCTGCAAGTAACATAGCTTTCAGCATAGCGATAGAATTTTAATCCTCTACAAAATTATAAATAATTTGGCGTTTGGTACACTCCACGCATTATAAATACGTGTGTTGTGCCTTACAAAGAGCAGTGCAAGATGTGCGGGTACCAATGCCGAACGTAACGGAGCAAATTCGGTGCCGCGATTGATGACGTGAAGAGTAATCGATGGCACATTATTTGTCAATGGTGAGGTTGTAAATATCAAAAATCAATCGATTATGCATTTAACACCACGAGAAATTGACAAGTTGATGTTGCTATCGCTTGGCCAGATTGCCGAGCGCCGACTCAACAAAGGTTTGAAACTGAATTATCCCGAGGCCGTAGCCTACATCACCTCCGCTGCGCTCGAGGGTGCCCGCGAGGGTAAGACTGTTGAGCAGGTGATGAAGGAGGCCGCCTCGGTGCTCCGTCGCAAGGATGTGATGGATGGGGTAGCCGATATGATTTCGCTGCTACAGGTCGAGGCAGTATTCTCTGACGGCTCGCGTCTTGTTAGTATTCATCAGCCTATAAAATAATCTGCACGATGGAAAATATGAGTAAAAATAGTTTGTACCCCTCAAGTGGGGGTTTCGTTCCCAAGACGGCTGTACCTGTGGGTGGGGTGATTTTAGCCTCTAACGATATCGAGTATAACACGGGTCGCCGCACCGCTACCATCACAATTCGCAACACGGGCGACCGCCCCATTCAGGTGGGTTCGCACTTCCATCTCTTTGAGGTAAACCGCTACCTTGAGTTTGACCGCGACAAGGCCTTCGGTTGCCATCTCAACATCCCCGCCACTACGGCCATACGTTTCGAGCCGGGTGATAGCAAGAGTGTCGAGATAGTAGCCTACGGCGGCAAGCAGCGTATCATCGGATTCAACAATCTGGTCGATGGCTATACGGGTATCGAGGATGCTCCTACCTATTACCCCGCCTACTTGCGAGCACTCCGCCGAGTGCACAAGTCGGGATATAAGTGTACTTGCGAGTGCACCACCAAGCAGCCTGCGGCGCAATCAACCGAAAAGACAACCGATAAAAAATAGAGCGATGGCAACAATTTCAAGACAGGAAAACAACAATCTTTTTGGCCCAACGGTGGGTGACAAAATCCGATTGGGCGACACCAATCTGTATGTAGAGATCGAGCGTGATATGCGCAGCTATGGCGACGAGGTAGTATATGGCGGAGGTAAAACCCTGCGCGACGGTATGGGCCTTGCCAACACCATCACCTCGGAGGCGGGTGCGCTCGATTTAGTTATTACCAACGTGACAATTCTCGATCCCATCTTGGGCGTTGTTAAGGCCGATGTGGGTATCAAGGATGGTAAAATTGCGGGTATAGGTAAGTCGGGCAATCCCAACACTATGCCCGATGTAGACCCGTGGTTGGTTACGGGTGCTGCTACCGATGCCATTTCGGGCGAGCATCTTATCCTTACAGCGGGCGGAATAGATAGCCACGTTCACTTTATCTCGCCCCAGCAGGCTTATGCTGCGTTGAGTAACGGCATCACCACCCTGGTGGGTGGAGGTATAGGCCCATCGGATGGCTCCAATGGCACTACCATAACATCGGGCTGCTGGAATATGGAGATGATGCTTCAGGCGGCCGAGGGGCTGCCTATAAACATAGGCCTTCTTGGCAAGGGCAACTGCTCGGTCGAGGAGTCGATCGAGGAGCAGATTGTAGCAGGTGCTTGCGGTCTGAAGATTCACGAGGATTGGGGCTCTACGCCCGCCGCCATACGCTCGTCGCTCGATGTGGCCGAGCGCTACGATGTGCAGGTGGCTATTCACACCGACACGCTCAACGAGGGCGGTTATGTCGAAGATACCATCGCCGCTATCGATGGGCGTACGATCCACACCTACCACACCGAGGGAGCTGGCGGTGGCCACGCCCCCGACCTGCTGAAGATGGCTTCGATGCCTTTCGTGTTGCCCTCATCGACCAATCCTACGTTGCCTTTTGGCGTTAATTCACAGGCCGAACTCTTCGATATGATTATGGTGTGCCACAACCTTAATCCGCAGATTCCCTCCGATGTGGCCTTTGCCGAGAGCCGTGTACGTCCCGAGACGCAGGCTGCCGAGAATTTACTCCACGACTTGGGTGTGTTGTCAATTGTCACATCCGATTCGCAGGCTATGGGTCGCGTAGGTGAGTCATTTATGCGTACGTTCCAGATGGCCTCCTATATGAAGAGCGCCTGCGGTCGCTTGGCCGAGGATAGCGATGCGAACGATAACTATCGTGTGCTGCGTTACCTTGCCAAAATAACCATTAACCCCGCCATAGCCTTCGGTATGGCAGATAGCATAGGCTCCATTGCACGAGGCAAAATAGCCGATTTGGTATTGTGGGAGCCTCAGTTCTTTGCCGCCAAGCCTAAACTCGTAATCAAGGGCGGAGCTATCAGCTGGTCGAATATGGGAGATCCGAATGCATCATTGCCCACGCCCCAGCCCTGTTACTATCGTCCTATGTTTGGCGCTTTTGGCCGCACGATGCCCAGAACCTGCATCTCGTTTGTGTCGCAGGCTGCCGTGCAGAACGATATCAAATATCGCCTGAAGCTCGATCGTATGGTCGTGCCCGTGTGTCGCACGCGTCAGCTCACCAAGCACGATATGGTGCTCAATGCGGCTACGCCTCGTATCGATGTTAGCCCCGAGACTTTCGATGTGGCCATCAATGGCGAGCGTATCGATATTAAGCCTGCCGCATCCTTCTCGCTCGGCCAACTCTATTGGTTCAGTTAATGGCGATGAAGATATATACCGACATTTTGGGAAACATATCCGATCAAGAGTGGAGTGAGCGTGCTGCTCACGCCCAGATCGAGTATATCGACTTGGACCAATGGACGGCACAGAAGTCGCGTTTTGTGGCTAAGGGCAGCCTCGGAGGCGAGTATGCCGTTGCGCTGAAACGTCGCACGACAGTTGCCGATGGCGATGTTTTGCTCTACGACGAGAGGAGTGGTCGAATGGCTGTGGTGCGCTTGCGGATGAACGATATTATGGTCATTGACCTCGGCGCTTTGATGCGTATCGAGAAGCAGAGTGCCATCGATATTGCCATCGAACTTGGCCACGCCTTGGGTAATCAGCATTGGCCGGCGGTGGTGCAGGGTAGTAGGGTGTATGTTCCCTTGACTATCGACCGCAAGGTGATGGAGAGCGTTATGCGTACACACCACATCGAGCACATAGCCTACTCGTTCCGTTCGGCTGAGCAGATTATCCCTTATCTGGCACCCCATGAGGTGCGTCGTCTGATGGGAGGCTCGCACTCCGACCAAAAACATCATCACAATGCAAAGTAAGCGTTCTCTGGTGCAACTCCTGCATCTGCTGCAATTATCCGATTCGGCCCTGCCCGTTGGTGGATTTTCCTTCTCCAACGCTTTGGAGAGTGCCGTGCAGTATGGCGTTGTGAGTGATGCCGATACTCTTTTCAGATATACCACTTCGGCTATGCAACTCGCCTCGACGACGGATTGTGTAGCGGCTCGGGCGGCATACAGGGCTACTCTGGCGGGCGACTTCGCGAGTATCGTTGAGGCCGATAGGGCGTTGTGTGAGCGCAAACTATGCGCTGAACAACGCGTGATGAGTCAACGTATGGGTCGTAAGTTGGCCGAACTCGCTGTCTTGTTCGCCGATAAGCCCATGCTAAATCGCTGGCTTGCCGCTATTGGCTCGGGCGAAGTGGTGGGATCGTATGCCGTGGGGCAAGGCATATGCTTTGCCCTGTGTGGCATATCGGAGCGAGAGATGTTTGTTTCAATACTCTATAGTGTAGCTTCTGTAACGCTCAATGCATCGTTGCGCCTGATGCGTATATCGCATTTTGCTACACAACGAATTCTCTACGATTTGAGCTCACGCATCGATGGACTCTATGTCCAGAGCGAGGAGCTTACGCTTGACGATATGTATGCTTTTGCCCCGCAGATCGATCTCTTAGCGTCGTTGCACGAGAAGGGGCGTAGTAGAATGTTTATGAATTAGAGAGATGGAAAATAGTTGTAGAATAGGTATCGGCGGCCCCGTAGGTTCGGGTAAGACCGCCATTATCGAAGCCATCACGCCTCGTCTGCTGGCGTTGGGGCACAAGGTGCTAATCATCACCAACGATGTAGTCACCACCGAGGATGCCGAGCACGTGCGTCGTATGTTGAAGGGTATCTTGGTCGAGGAGCGCATCATAGGCGTAGAGACTGGTGCCTGCCCGCATACGGCCGTTAGAGAGGATCCGTCGATGAACCTGGCTGCCGTCGAGGAGATGGAGTCTCGGTTTCCCGATGGCGACGTGGTGCTAATCGAGTCAGGTGGCGATAACCTGACACTCACGTTCAGCCCTGCGCTGGTAGATTTCTTTATCTATGTTATCGACGTAGCGGCTGGCGACAAGATCCCCCGCAAGGATGGCCCGGGCATATCACACTCCGATATACTTGTCATCAACAAGAGCGACCTTGCGCCATATGTGCGTGCCGATCTGGAGGTTATGCGTCGCGACTCGCTGGCTATGCGAGGCGACAAACCCTTTGTTTTTACCAACTGTTTCACAGGCGAAGGAATCGACGAACTGGTCGATTTAATTCGCCATAAAGCTCTCTTCGAACGATGACGGCACGTGAAATGCTCTCCTATTCGGCTACACCCCGAATGGGGGTGGGTGCAGTGGGTAAAAGTGGTTTTCTCTCGCTTGGCTTCGAACGCGACGGCGACCGTACGATATTGCGCCATTGGGAGCGTCGAGCACCACTCATCGTGCAGCGGGCACTCTATTGCGACCCCTATTGGAGGGAAATACCCTATGTCTATGTTGTCTCGTCGGGTGGCCCCAATGTCGATGGCGACCGCTACGAGCAACACTTCTCACTCGCTCGTGATGCCTTTGCTCACATAACGACGGGTGCTGCCACTAAGATTGCGCAGATGCGGTATAACCACTCGGCGCTCAATCAATATATAACCCTCGATGAGGGTGCATATATGGAGTATCTGCCTGAGCCAATCATCCCGCATCGTGGATCTCGTTTCTATAGCCATACCCACATTACAATTGCTCCTACGGCCACCCTGCTCTATGCCGAGATATATCTCTGCGGGCGTAGATGGTCGGGCGAAAGGTTCGACTACGACATACTGTCCGTGGGTGTGCAGGCTGAGCGAGGTGATGGTCGCAGGCTCTTTTGCGATAAGTTTATCATCAGGCCATACTCTTCTAACCCCTCGGTTGAGGGGGTTATGGGTGGCTATGAGGTGCTGGCGAATGTGATACTGCTCACGCCAAAGCCTATGGCCGATTGCATCTACTCGCAGTGTGAGCCCCGTTTCGACGAGACACTTGTGACAGGCATTACGTCGCTACCCAACCAGTGTGGACTTATCTATCGTGTAATGGGTTACGACAGTCAGAACGTTAAACACGCCGTGAGGGAGTTCTCGTCGCTGGTGAGACAGACGGTCAGGGGATATCCTCTTGCGGCCGATTTTCCGTGGCGATAAACCTTAATCAAAAAACTAATACTATGACAACATCATCACAAACTAATATTTTCGATGTCGGAGTCTTCGGTTTTATCAAGATTCTGATGCGCGGCACAGCGCAGGTTATGTTTCAAGGCAGCGCGTGGTGCGGACTGTTCTTTATTGCAGGTATCTTCTGGGGTGCCTACGACACGGGTATGCACTATATGGCGTGGGGAGCACTCCTTGGCCTGATGGTCTCGACCGCAACCGGCTATATACTCAACCAACCACAGGAGGATGGTAGCGAAGGACTGTGGGGATTCAACGGTGTGCTGGTGGGCTGTGCCTTTCCGGCCTTTATGGGCAATACGGTGTGGATGTGGCTCGCTTTGGTGCTTTGTGCCGCTCTTACTACGTGGGTGCGCACGGGCTTTAATAATGTTATGCGCCCGTGGAAAGTAAATTCGTTTACCTTCCCCTTTGTGCTCTGTACATGGCTCTTTTTATTGGCCTCGCACGTTATGCACTCGTTGCCTGCACTGCACACCTCATCGCACATCGCCCATTCGCTGACAGAGGTGCATACCCACCTTGCCATCTACGATGTGTGGGGTGTGATCAAAGTGTGGCTAAGTGGCATATCGCAGGTATTCCTGATTGACTCGTGGGTTACGGGATTACTCTTTCTGATAGGCCTCTTTATCAGTAACCGTTGGGCGGCTCTATGGGCTTTGATTGGCTCGGCTCTGTCGATGGGTATGGCGGTAGTTATGGGTGTGCCCATTAACCATATAGATGCAGGTCTATACTCGTTCAGCGCTGTGCTTACGGCTATTGCTTTGGCTACCGTATTCTATAAACCTTCGTGGCGCTCGGCTCTGTGGGCTATGTTGGGTGTGTTGGTGACGGTTGTTGTGCAGGCGGCAATGAATGTTGCGATGAAGCCTGTGGGCATAGCAACATTGACGGCTCCCTTCTGCGTGGCTACTTGGTTGTTCCTTCTTCCTATGTTTCAGCTCGACGAGCGCAATCCTGACCACTCATCGTGGCATCATCGGTCGTGATGCCACTCGCGACTCTTGCCCTCGGTGTAGGGCATAACCTCTCCACCTAAATAGGATGTCACGACGGCTCCTGCCACCTGCAACGCTGCTGTTGTGGCGAGAGCCAAGGTGACTCCTCCCCACTTGACCAGTAGTGGCATCATAAATACTCCCGCCACCGCTCCAGCCTTGCCGCACGCCGCGGCCAATCCTGCCCCTGCGCCACGATCGGCAATGGGGTATATTTGTGCGGGGAGGATAAATGTAATCAGATGTGGGCCGCTGTTAAGAAACACCTCGAAGATAATCAGTCCCACGACCATTATCCACGCCGGCAGATGCAGTGAGTGGGCAATGATGAGTAGCACAAGCCCCATGGCCGAGAACAGGAAGCCGATAGCCTGCTGGCGTATGTGATACCATCTGCGCACAATGGCGAGGCCGACAACGAAGCCTGCCGCCACGAAGAGATTTACCCACCCCGAGAGCTCTACCGATGAGGCTATATGTCCAATTCCGCCATCGTTATTGCCCAAGCCCAAGGCCATAATCAACACAGGCATAAACACCCCTACACCATACACTCCAAATCCCTCGCAGGCCCACGGCACACCCGTGAGTATGGCGCGTCGCAGGTTCTCTCCGCGTAGCATGTCGAACCACGACGGCTCCTCGGCCTTGACCTCTGTTACGCTACCTATCACAACATCGCTACCTAGAAAGTAGCGAGCTGCCCGCTCGGCTTCCTCGCGTCGTGAGTGGGCCATAAGCCATACGGGACTCTCGGTAAAACGCACACTGCATAGCACCATAATGATGGCCAAGATGGCTATTAGCAGAAACAGCCCGCTCCAGTGGTTCTCGGCCCTCCAGTGTCGTAGGATGTATAGACACACGAATGCTATAACCACATTGCCTATGGCCGACGAAGCCTTTGCTACTCCAACCATAAACAGACGCCAACGGCGGGGCACAATCTCGGATATGTAATCAGAGTCGAGGCTGTAGCCTCCGCCAACACCAAATCCCATCGTAAATAGACCTATGGCGAGCCCTACGCTCTGCTTCGATAGCGTACTTATGATTGCTCCTGCAAGAATCAGTAGCGGTGAGAGTCGGAAGTAACGCAGATAACCTCGCCTATCGCTCCAGCGTCCGAAGAGTATCGAGCCCACCATTATGCCTGTGAGGCTCATCGAAGCCAATATGCCCTGCTCCAATGATGAGAGTGTGCGATGGCCCACAACCTGCATCAGTGGCAATACCACACCAATGAGTGTAGCCAGTGCGCCACCTGTAAGTTGTCCGAGTGAGGCCACAATCACTACACGCAGATGTCCCCAGCGCAGTGGCATATTATCCATATCGACACTCTCGCCATCGGCATTTTCGCCCATATGCAGCAGTCGTCGGCGAAACTCGTTCCATCGTTCGATGGCCCACCTCAGAACCAATCCCACGCCAACACCTACGGCTGATTCGAAGAAACGCAGCGAACAGTTGGTCAGTGCATTGCTCTCGGGCGACATCTGCTTTACCAGCAGTATGATAATCATCGTGATGGTGGCTATGCGGCCATACTTGTAAATATCAAGCAACATACATACAGCCTCCAGAGCAAATACGGCACACAACATACCGATAACCGAGAAGGGCAATAGCTTCAGGTAGATATATCCGATGATAGCGCCCAGCAGTGTGCCTACCACACGCATAATACTTGGGCGAAGCGACTCCTTGTATGAAGGCATTTGCAGCACCGTGACTACCGACGTGCAGGCGAGCATAGCACCCATCCACCGCGAGGAGGAGTGTATTGAGCCCGAGGCGTAGATGCCCGTAAGGTAGGCCATAAGGATACCTAGACAGGAGACAAATATCGTAAAGGGGTGTATTCGTGCGGTAGCCGCACTCATAAGAGTTACTATGCGCGAGCGCAGGCGTACGAAGGGGTTGTTTTCCATAGTCAAATGTTTTTGACTATATCAACAATAAATAAGCCATTTGTGGCAGAATATCATTCAATAAGCTCGCTTATGTGTTGAGCACTCCCCCAAATAGGCTTACTATATACAAAAAAAAGATGCCCAAAATAGATTTTGGACATCCTATTGCATACAGTGTTATTGCTAATTACAATAATTTCTTTACCATCTCAAACATCTTGTATGGCATATAGCGGAATGGCAAGTCGAGCCACGTAGGGGTTACAACCACTGCGCGGTGATGCGAAAATGCATCGAAACTCAGTTTGCCGTGATAGGCTCCCATTCCCGAGTTGCCTACACCGCCAAAGGGAAGGTTCTCGTTGGCAATGTGCATAATTGTATCGTTTATGCAGGCTCCACCCGACGAGGTGTTGTAAATCATCTTCCAAGCCTTATCCTCGCTACCGAAGTAGTAGAATGCCAGTGGCTTCTCGCGCTTGCCGACAAAATCCAGTACCTGTTCTCGCTTATCGAATTTAATCATAGGCAGCACAGGTCCGAAGATCTCCTCCTGCATTACGGCAGACTCAGGATTAACATCGGCGAGTAGTGTGGGGGCGATGTATCGCTCCTCGGCTGCGGTCTCTCCACCTGCCACCACACGACCATTGCTTAGGTATGCCGACACACGCTCAAAGGCGCGGTCATTCACCAGTCGCACATAGTGTTGGCTCAAGCGGGGATTTGTGCCGTGCAGACGCTCTACGGCTCGTTTGAACTCCTCGATGAACTCCTGCTGTAGCGACGAGTGAATGAGCAGATAGTCAGGGGCAATGCAGGTCTGGCCTGCGTTGAGAGTCTTGCCCCACGCTATGCGGCGGGCTGCCATCTTCACATCGGCGCCCTTATCCACAATGCAGGGACTCTTGCCACCCAGTTCCAATACTACGGGTGTGAGGTGCTTCGCTGCAGCCTGCATCACGATACGTCCGAGCGAGGGACTTCCCGTAAAGAAGATAATATCGTAGCGTTGCTCTAGTAGTGAAGTGTTCACCTCGCGGTTACCCTGCACTACGGCAATGTACTGCTCGTCGAATGTAGCCTTTATCATCTGCTCGATAACCAGCGAAGTGTTAGGAACATAGGGCGAAGGCTTCAGAATAGCCGTACAACCAGCCGATATGGCACCCACCAGCGGGTTTAGTAGCAACTGCACGGGGTAGTTCCACGGTGAGATAATCAGTGCCGTACCCAAGGGCTCGCTCACCACGCGCGAACGCGACGGCATCATCTTCAGCGGTGTGTGACAGCGCTTTGCTCGCATCCAACCTTTTAGGTTGTGGAGATGATTCTTAATCTCACCCTCGACAATGCTCAGCTCGGTTATGATCGCCTCCTGCTCCGACTTGTGCAAATCCTGCCACAAAGCCTGACAGATGGGTTGTGTCCACTGCTTGAGTGCCTTCTGCAGTTTTTGTAACTGCTCACGACGGAAGTCGTATTTGCGACTCTTCCCCGTGAGGAAGAATTTGTGTTGCGCCTCTACAATCGAGGCAATCTGCTGGGGTGAAGTATTCTTGATTGGCATAATTTATTTGCATTTTAGTTCGATGAGCGTAATCTCGGGCATAACACCTATGCGAGCCATAAAGGCTGTTTCACCCAATCCTACGTTTACGTATAGGTGCTGATTGTTTTCGGTGTAGAGTCCTCGATACTCATCGTAAATGAGCGAAGAGGGCGACCAGCCCAGTAGCGATACCTGCATTGAGTGGGTATGACCCGCAAGCATTAAATCGATGTCGCTCTTCTCCAACACCTCGGCACGCCAGTGCGAGGGGTCGTGGCTCAGCAGCACTTTGTAGGCTCCGTTGGCGTTCTGCATAGCCTCCTGCAGGTTGCCGTAGGTGCGGAACGAGTGTCTGCCTGCCGATATGTTCTCCACGCCGATGATTGATATTGAGTCAGTACCGCGTGCGATTGTTTTGTTCTGGTTGAGCAACAGATTCCAGCCCATCTCTCTCTCTCGACGCTGGAGTTGCTCCAGAGCCTCATTACGATCCTGTTGCGACTTCCAACGGTGATACTCGCTATAGTCGTGATTGCCCATAATGGAATATACTCCGTCGTTGGCCTTCAGCCCAGAGAGAATCTCCTGCTTGCCGTCGAGTTCCCAATGTCCCATCGACACCAAGTCGCCCGTAACAGCAATAAGATCGGGTTGCAGGGCATTAATCTTATTCACGGCACGTTGCAGCGCACGTTCGCGTCCATCGAATGAGCTGAGATGCACGTCGGAAATCTGCACTATGCGGTAGCCATCGAACGCGGCGGGAAGCTTCTCACTTTGGATAGTTACTCGTTTTACCCTGAAACAGTTGCGCTCGATAAATGAGCCGTATAACCACGCCACCCAAGGAAGCAACAGAAACCAGGCACCCCTTGCCAGGTAGAGCTTGAAGGATGCGCCGCACAGCATTGCCAAACCGGCAACGATCAGAATTATTACAAGGATTATTCCTGTGGCGAAGAGTAGTGCTATGATATTGAATCCTAGTTCCATAAGTCGTGGTCTTGTCATTGTTATTTGCGTCCTGTGAAGTGGTCCATCGTCGAGTAGATACCGATCCAACGGCCCATAATGGTGTCAAACCACGATGTGGGCAACACACCCTGCCAGAAGCGGATGAAGTGCGAACTCCACGGAATACCGCGGAAGTTGGTGTTGTTCTCGATGGCCTTCAAAATCTTTCGAGAAGCACTCTCGGGCTCGAGGATGGGGAATATGCGCGAGCGAACGCCGTCGAACATTCCTGTGTTGATGTAGTAGGGGGCTACAGTGGTGATGTGTACATTGCTGCCACGCTCCTGCAATTCGATACGTACCGAGTCAGACCAACCGATTACAGCCCACTTGCTGGCGGCATATACCGACATTCGGGGGTTGGAAATCATACCCGCAGCCGAGGCAATGTTGCATATGTGACCGTGGTCACGGGCAATCATGTCGGGCAATGCCTTCAGTGCAATCATCATCGGGGCCGTGGCGTTGATATCCATCGTGCGGTGGATGTCGCGTCTGGTCTGCTCGTCGAAGCACTTGTTGCCGGTGACGATGCCGGCGCAGTTAATCAAAATATCTACCGAGCCACAGTCGCGGCAGGTGTCGGCATAGGCCTGCTCGATGGCCTCGTCGTTTGCTACATCGACTACATAGCCCTTAACGTTTCCCAATTTCGCGAACTCAGCCTCGGTGGCTGCAATGCTCTGCTCGTTGATGTCCCAAATTACCAACTGGCGGGCTCCCTTCTCCAGAGCCATACGTCCCATAATACGACCGATGCCCGATGCGCCTCCTGTAATGAGGACACAGTTATCCTTTATCTTTGTCATCTAAAATGTTAATAATTAAAAATTATCGCGACGTTGCAAATATAGTAATTTTCAATAGAACTCAATCTTGAGTTTTTATGGCGTGACAATAATTGAGCCCTTTTGGTATAGTTATGTGGCAGGTGTCGCCTATAAGTGGCCAAATTGCCGCTCATAGGGGCCCCATATGCCACTTAGTAAAGAAAATGGGCTGCCCCTGAATGCTGAGAGGGCAACCCATATTTTCGATGGCACAGTGGTGTGGATTACTCAGCGGGAGCCCACTTGCAACGCACGGGCGAGATGATAGCACCTTCCTCCTTGAGTTCCTTCATAGCCTTGTCAACCTCCTTGCGATCGAGTCCCGAGAGTTCTGCAATCTTACCTGCGTTCAAAGGAGTTGCTGCCTGCTTCATTACTGCCAATACTGTCTCTTTTGCGTTCATAGTCGTAAATGTTTTTAGTAGTTATTGTTTCTAATTTCAAATGTTATCTCCATATAGGGGCGTCGGCCCTCGATGTAGTCGGCATAGACCAGCTCTGCCTCTCGACCCCGCAGGATGCTGCACTTGCCGCATATATCGCAGTTGTGCAGACATCGCCATTGGTGGAGTACAAATTCCCGACGCTCATCGCGTGTACTCGTGTCAATGCTCGGTGGGGTCATCATCAAAATCTTTGTTTTGTCTGTGAGGCCTGTGGCCTCGCTGTTTTTTATGCTCTTTGTTTTAATTTCACATTGCAAAATTAATACAAATTGCCATAAGTGCAAATCATATTTTTCTATGCAATTATAAGTAAAATCTATAATGTGCCCATTTTGCTCTGTGTGGTACCTATGCAAGAGGTTGGGTTTCGAGAAATTATTTTTTGCCTATGGCGCGAGTTAAGAATAAAATTCTTATCTTTACACACCAATACGAACTACAAGATGCAGGATAAAGTAAAAGTTATTTGCCAAAACAACTCCATCGAGCTTGAGGTGGAGTTGGGTACATCGTTGTTGGAGTTGCTCTCGCAACTCGATTTTAAGGGCGAGTATCCTATATTGGCCGCATATGTCAATAATCGACTCAAGGAGTTGAACTATCGCATATTCAAGCCTATGGTGGTGCGTTTTATCGACATCACCCATTTCGAGGGCTATCGTGTCTATCAGCGTACCATTACCTTCGTCCTGCAGAAGGCCGTGAAGGATCTCTACGACGAGCGCAAGTTCTACGTGCGCCACTCATTGGGTCGTGGCCTGTATTGCGAGTTTGCCGATGGCGAGCAGCTTACCGATGCCGGTATTGAGGCGCTCCGCACTCGTATGCAGGAGATTATAGACAGCCGCTATGTCATAACGCGCAGTCGTAAACTTACATCAGAGATTAACGAGATTTATAGCCAATGTGGCTACGACGATAAGGTCGCTCTGCTCAATACCCGCCCGCGTCTTTATAGCGACATCTATAGTATGGACGATACCGTAGGCTTTTTCTATGGCGCTTTGGCTCCCGATTCGGGATATATTCACCTATTCGATATGAAACGCTATCACGAAGGTTTCTATATCGCTCTGCCCACACGTCTGAATCCCTCAAAACTCGACATGAACGTGCATTGGGACAAGATGCGTGATGTCTTTGCCGAGTATCACGACTGGGCCGAGATTATGGGAGTACCCACCGTGGGACGCCTCAATGCCAAGTTGCTTGATGGCGATATGAGCGAGTTGATAAAAATCTCGGAGGCCTTCCACGAAAAGAAGATTGCGGCTATGGCTGATCAGGTATTCGAGGCCAACAAGACTCGCGGAGCCCGCGTAGTGCTTATCTCGGGTCCTTCGTCGAGTGGTAAGACCACCACATCGAAGCGCTTGGGTGTGCAGTTGCGAATTTTGGGCCTTACGCCCGTGCTCATTTCGCTCGATGACTACTTTGTTGACCGCGATCGCACTCCACGTGACGAAAATGGTGACTACGACTTCGAGGCTCTGGAGGCTATTGACCTTGCACTGCTCAATAGTGATTTGAAGCGCCTGATGGACGGTGAGAGCGTTGAGGTGCCCCGCTATGACTTCATATCAGGCTCACGCCAGTGGCACGAGCATCCGCTACAGTTGGGTGAGCGTTCGATTATCATTATGGAGGGTATCCACGCCCTTAACCCCAACCTCACGCCCAGCATTCCGCATGAGCATAAGTTCGGCATCTATGCTTCGTGCCTGACATCGGTGGCTATGGATAACCTCACACGAATCCAGACTACCGACAATCGCCTGCTGCGTCGCATTACGCGCGACTACGCTACACGTGGAGCCAATGCCCTGGCAACGTTGCAACGCTGGCCGAGCGTACGCCGTGGCGAGGAGCGCCATATATTCCCCTATCAAGAGAATGCCGATGTGATATTCAACACCTCGCTCTTCTACGAGATTATGGTTCTGCGCCCCAAGATTGAGCCCATCCTGCGAGAGGTGCCCGACACTGAGCCCGAGTATGGCGAGGCACGTCGTCTGCTCAAGTTCTTGGATAACTTTACGCCGCTCTATACCGACGAGATTCCTCCTACCTCTATCCTGCGAGAGTTTGTCGGCGGCAGCAGCTTCAAGTATTAGCGAACAACCTAAAGCGAAAAAGATTAACAAAATAAAATCAATAAAACTACAGTGAAATGTTAGACAAATTTATGGATCGCCATATTGGCGTTACTAATTCTGACGACTTCGGCGCTATGTTGAAGGTCATTGGCGTAGAGTCTGTCGAGGAGCTTATCTCGCAGGTTATTCCCGCCTCAATCCGTTTGAAGAAACCCCTTGCACTGCCCACCGAGGGTATGAGCGAGTATGAGTTTGCATCGCACGTTGCGTCGCTCGCAGCCAAGAATCGACAGTTGCGTTCGTTCATCGGTATGGGTTACTATCCTACGGCTGTGCCTGCCGTTGTCAGCCGTAACGTGTTTGAGAACCCTGCGTGGTACACCTCATACACCCCTTATCAGGCCGAGATTTCGCAGGGTCGTCTGGAGGCTTTGTTGAACTATCAGACCGCTATCCTCTCGCTCACCGGTATGCAGATTTCAAACTGCTCGCTTCTTGACGAGGCAACCGCCGCTGCCGAGGCTATGCTGATGATGTACGCTCTGCGCTCACGCGAGGCTGTGAAGCAGGGTCGCAACCAGCTCTTCGTTGATAAGGATATCTTCCCGCAGACTCTCGACGTGCTTTTGACTCGTAGCGAGCCTTTCGGTATTGAGCTCATTATCGACGACTACTCTACATACGAGTTCAACGGTATGGAGTTTGGTGCTTTGGTGCAGTATCCCTCAGGTTCGGGCGAGGTGCGCGACTACACAGCCTTTGCCGAGAAGGCACACGCTGCAGGTGCATTGGTAGCTGCCGATGCCGATATTCTTTCGCTCGCTATCCTTACTCCTCCCGCCGAGTGGGGTGCCGATATTGCCGTAGGTTCTACCCAGCGTTTGGGTTGCCCGATGGGATTTGGTGGCCCTTCTGCAGGTTATATGGCTTGCCGCGAGGCCTACAAGCGTAACATCCCCGGCCGTATCATCGGAGTGTCGGTTGACCGCTTGGGCAACAAGGCTCTGCGTATGTCATTGCAGATGCGCGAGCAGCACATCAAGCGCGAGAAGGCTACCTCAAATATCTGTACCGCTTCGGCTTTGATGGCGTCGATGGCTGGCTTCTATTGTATCTACAATGGTGCTGAGGGCTTGCGTCGTGCTGCTATGACGGCTCACTCGTCAGCTGTAGCCGTTAAGGAGGCTTTGGAGGCTTTGGGTTACAAGGTTACAAATCAGAATATCTTCGATACAGTCGAGGTTGAGGCCGAGGCTGCCGTAATTCAGGATATAGCACTTGCCGCAGGCATTAACTTCTATTACCCGTCGGAGGGCGTTGTACGCCTTTCACTCGATGAGGTTACAACCCCTGCCGAGGTTGAGGCCGTAGTGGCTATCTTTGCCGAGGCTAAGGGTAAGAAGGCCAAGGCTGTGAAGATTGGTTCAGAGATTAAACTCCCTGCCGCTTTGGTACGTCAGTCGGCTATCCTCTCGGAGCCCGTATTTAACAAGTATCATTCTGAGAGTGATATGATGCGTTACATCAAGCAGTTGGAGTTGCGTGACATCTCGCTTGCCAACTCAATGATTTCGCTCGGCTCTTGTACAATGAAGCTCAACGCTGCTGCTATTATGCAGCCTCTGTCGTTGGCTGGTTTCCAGAATATGCACCCCTTTGCTCCGGCCGACCAGACTGAGGGTTATGCAGAGCTCATCGCTGAGCTTGAGAAGGATTTGGCTACCATTACAGGTTTTGCAGGTTGCTCACTCCAGCCCAACTCAGGTGCTGCGGGCGAGTATGCAGGCCTTATGGTTATCCGTGCCTACCACCAGAGTCGCGGCCAGGGCTATCGTAACATCATCCTCATCCCCGCATCGGCTCATGGTACTAACCCCGCATCGGCTGCTATGGCAGGTATGAAAATCGTAACCGTTGCGTGCGATGCTAACGGTAATATCGACGTCGATGATTTGAAGGCAAAGGCTGAGGAGTACTCATCGGAGTTGTGTGGTTTGATGGTTACTTATCCATCTACTCACGGCGTCTTCGAGAGCCGCATCCGCGAGATCGTAGATGCAGTTCACGATGCTGGCGGTCAGGTTTATATGGACGGTGCAAATATGAACGCACAGGTTGGTCTTACCAACCCCGGCTATATCGGTGCTGACGTATGCCACCTCAATCTGCATAAGACCTTCGCTATGCCTCACGGCGGTGGTGGTCCCGGTGTAGGTCCTATCTGCGTTGCAGAGCACCTCACTCCGTTCCTCCCCTCACACTCTGTTATGACTACCGGTGGCGAGGATGGTATCACAGCCGTTTCATCTTCACCCTGGGGCTCGGCAATGCTTCTGCCTATCACCTATGGTTACATCAAGATGCTTGGCGAGGAGGGCTTGCGTCACTCAACCGAGATGGCTATCGTTAATGCTAACTATATGTCGTCAGCCTTGAAGAGCGAGTATCGCACCTACTATTCTGGTGAGACTGGCCGTGTAGGTCACGAGATGATTCTCGACCTTACAAACTTCAAGAAGGATTACGGCATCGACTGTGGCGATATTGCACACCGCTTGATGGACTATGGCTTCCACGCACCTACGCTCTCATTCCCCGTGCACGAGACGTTGATGGTTGAGCCTACCGAGTCGGAGCCTAAGGCTGAGATGGACCGCTTTATGGAGGCGCACGTTCAGATTAAGCGCGAGTGCGAGGCTGCAGCCGCATCGGGCGAGAAGGACAACGTAGTGGTTAATGCTCCCCACACAGCCGTTGAGCTTGCGGGCGAGTGGTCACATCCCTACTCTCGTATGGAGGCCGCATTCCCCTTGGAGTGGGTTAAGGTATCGAAGTTCTTCCCCTACGTAACCAAGATTGACAATGGCTACGGTGACCGCAACTTGGTATGTTGTAATATTGACTAAATTCAGAAGATATACGTCATTCCACGACTTGCGTAGCAAGGCGATGGGAATCTACCTAAAACCAAACAGCCTGCTCTTTTAAGGGCAGGCTGTTTATTGTTATAGCAAATAAAATTTATGTTTATTCTCTATGTGATACTTAAGATTGGGAATTAGCCTTACCATATGATGGTGTCAATATGTTGCTCGTAATAACATTTTGGATTTTCACAGCCTAAAAATAAATATCCACTCCATTTTTCCATAACTTGCATTTGACACCCGCATCTCTTGCAGATCATGCCACCTTGTTTTTCTAATTTTTGAATTAATTGTTCTTTTAATACTTCAGAATGGTTAGTTGGTATTATATTCCGCTTGCGTCGTTTGTTGTTGTCTGGTTTGTCTACAATTTTACAGCATTTATCACATATCTGATTTGGAGATATATTGATTTTTTTTGAAAGAGTTAATATGTGTTCAATATTTTCACATTCTTCAAAACTATCAATCTTAATTTGTATGCATTTTATTTTATGATCTTTATAATATTGTAAAGCAGTGGATGATGGTTTGTGCGATACGATAACCTCAATAACGGTTATTACTTGGCCATTTCTATCAAGTAATGCAATGTCAGGTTTACAAATTCCTAAATCATATTCTATAATAACATCTACAATATTATTTAACAAGTTCTCAGTTTGTTTACTTTGGCATTTTATGCATTGCCATACAAAATTAAGACTTTGTTTATTATCGAGTCTTTCCTTGATTAACTCCGTGCATTTTTCTTTAAAGAATTTATGCAAGAAAGATTCAGAGCAATGATGATCGGTATTACCTTTATGTGCAAAATGGTTTCGCCTATGGTGTTTTTGCCCTTCAGGTATTCGGCTAATTCTTAATAACAGTTCAGCGGCACAATGCGGGCAAGTATATTTCAATCCTTTATGAGCATCGTCAATGTGCACTAATTTTTGGTCAGTGTCGTGTGCGTATGGTAATAGGAGTTTCATTAGTTGTTAAATTTTAGGCAAAATCCCATGTTTGAGATGTTGATAACAAGTGAAATTGAGGTCTTACAAAGTTATCAATTATTTTGATTAGTTTTGGAATAATTCTTTGTAAGGGATGAAAATCATTCGAAAAAATATTATATAAAAATAACAGCCTGCCCCATCGGAGCAGGCTGTTGTTTTGTGCAATATATTCCCCGAAAAAAACTTCTTTGTAATTTGGCACTTCCCGACGAAGTGTTTAAATTTGTATAACAGACTTTAAAACAAGTACTATGGGACGTGTAATCTTAACATTTCTGCTAACATCTTTGTTGTGGTGGTCGGTTTTTACCTATTGGGCATATAACAAGGACTCTAAATCAGCATACGAAGGGATAGTGTTGGAAGAGGAGCAGTATGCGCTTCAGGAAGAGGAGCCGCAGCCAAGTAGCGCCGCGGAGCCAACCCGTAATAAGGTTACCGAGCCGCAGCCTGTAAAAAAGAAGAGTGCTCCCGTAGCCACCAAAAGTGCTCCCGCAACCTCCCCAAGTACGCCCGTCAAGAAGCAGACTTCGGCTCCACAGCAAGAGCCTGTGGCAAAGGATGTGGCATTGGATGAGTCGCCTAGACAAGTAGCTCAGCCTGTTGCACGAACTATGTCGGATAGCGAAATGATTGTCGGTAAATGGCAACCTGTTGAGGGTGCTAAAGATCCATTGGAGTTCACTAAATACGGCGCCGTCATCCAAACCTCATATGGAACCCTTCAGATGCGCTATGACTATCGAATCGCGGGCGATAAAATGAAAATTCGATACGACGATGCTACATTTAAGATTTTGAAGGAGGGTAGTGCAACATATTTGGAGATATACAATTCAAATGATTTTTCAGGCAGATATCGTCTAGCATCCCAGCCCGCTAAAATCAATGCGACGGTTATTGACAAGAGTGCATATCCGACATATATCATTGGTAAATGGACACCTATTACAGGTCAAGAAAATCCTATAGAGTTTACCAAATTCAATACTGCTATACAAATGGTATATGGTATGCTTGATATGCGATACGAGTATTCGTTGAACGACGATAAGCTATCTATCAGATATGACAAAGACGCCCGCGTAGTGATATCTGAGGACGCAAATAATTTTTATCTTGAAATATTCAATACAACAGATTTCTCTGGACGATATAAAAAATCAAAATAATTGCTATCTTTGCGGCATTGAAATCTAAAACACAATAAAATATGAAAGTAGAAAATTCAAAGATGGTGTCAGTGCACTATACACTGACCGTTGATGGTCAGGTTGCCGACCAGTCACGCGAGGGTCAGCCCTTGCAGTTTATCTGTGGTACAGGTATGCTCCTTCCTAAGTTCGAAGGTGCTATCATGGGCAAGGAGGCTGGCGACAAGGTGTCGTTCACACTCGCTCCCGCCGATGGTTACGGCGAGATCATCCCCGAGGCTGTGGTTGATCTTCCCTTGAGCATCTTTATGATCGATGGCAAGGTGGCAGAGAATCTGCTCGTTGTAGGCAATGTTATTCCTATGAGCGACGCACAGGGTAACCGTATGATGGGCGTTGTGAAGGAGGTTGGCGAGGAGACCGTAAAGATGGACTTCAATCACCCTATGGCTGGTAAGACCTTGAACTTCGATGTTGAGGTTGTTGAGGTACGCGACGTAACTCCCGAGGATTTGGCATCACAGGGTGGTTGCAACTGCGGCTGCCACGGCGACTGCGAGAGTGGTTGTGAAGGTGGTAACTGCGGCGAGGGCCACGAGGGCTGCTGCAACTAATCCCTATTTTTGCTATATTGACCCGCCAGATGTTGTTTGGCGGGTCATTTTTTATTAACTTAGCATAATGTTAAACCTTTAATATGCTGACCATTGCCGACATAGTCGATGCTGTAGCTGCACCTTACACCGTGTGGCGCACACTCCACGGCCTCGAGCCCGAGATGTTGGATGCACGCCCACGCTTTGTTGCGGGCAATGCCGCCGTGTCGTTTGTTGTGTGCTATAAGGAGCGTCGTTATATGCTCAAGTGCTATACACGCCCAAATGATAGATTTGCGGCCATCTATGGTGAGGCTTTTCACCCAAAGGAGTTGTGCGTTATCGACTTTGCGGGACGCTACCATTGGGTTGATTGCCTTATGGTGGAGTATATTGAAGGTTGCACGCTGGATGAGGCTATGGCCTCTGCCACTACAGCCGAGGAGTTTGCCTCTCTTGCCACGGCGTTCGATCGTATGGCACTTGATATCCTTAGCTCGGAGCGTGCGCACGGTGACCTGAAACCTGAAAATATCATTGTCGGGGATGATGGTGCGATGACCGCCATCGATTGGGATGCGGCCTTTGTGCCGGCCTTTGCTGGGTGCCAGGCACTCGAAACGGGTACGGCCGCTTATCAGCATCCGTTGCGTGATATGTTGTTTTATGACAAACATATCGACGATTACTCCATAGCCTTTATCTCTACGCTTCTGCACCTCGCTGCGGTGAACCCAGAGTCGCTGGCAGGGTATGCCCTTAATCGTGAGCCGCCGCTTCATCCGCGTGAGCTGATTCCGCGAGGTGGCTGGTTGAGCACCGAGGCACATAGGCAGATTGTGGATGAGTTTGCCCGCCGTGGAATGGCTCGCGAGTATCAGGTGGCTATGCTTCTGCGTTCGCCTTTTGTGCGATTGGGTGATTTGGTGGATATATTTTCTGCTACCGTGTCAATATGCGAGTGCGATGATGAGCCAACGCTGGAGTTCGACGGCAAGGGTCGCTGGGGGGTGCAGGTTGCAGGTGAGTGGATTCTGCCGCCTCTCTACACCTCGGGCGTGGGTATTTCCGAGGGTGTTGCATTGCTCGGGTTAGGCACATATCGCCATTTTGTGCGACTTAACGATGGGGTAGTGTTGGCATCGTTTGACGAGGCGTCGAATGTGGGCCCTCTGCGCGATGGCTGCACTACGCTATGCACGGTCGATGGACAGAGGAGAATAATGAGAATAGTGGTTGATAAATTCGACTAAAAAAAGTATCTTTGCAGAACCATCTTATTTTTCAGTATGTACGCCCAAGAAATTACACGCCGCCATCGAACGGCTTTTGTAGTTATGCTCGACCGCTCGGCCTCGATGCAGGGGCGCGTGCGTTTCGGTCGTATGATGATGACAAAGGCTGAGGCGGTTGCCTTCACTGCCAATGCTCTCATTTCAGAGTTGGTAGACCGCTCGCACCGAACCGATGGCGTGCGCAACTACTACGATGTGGCTGTTGTGGGCTATGGCAACGATAGTGTCGATATGTTGCTCGATCAAAGCGGTTGGGTGTCGGTCGATACACTTGCCTTGCGAGAGCCGCGTATGAGTCGTATCTCTATTGAGACACTTATGCCCAACGGTACTTCGGCTATGGTCGAACATAGTCGTGCCCAATGGGTCGAGCCACACGCCGAGGGCACAACGCCTATGTATGAGGCTATGCTGCGTGTGCGTGATATGCTTTCCGATTGGTGTAGCAGGAGTGAGAATAGGGAGAGTTTTCCACCCATAGTGATAAACATAACCGATGGTGAGCCCTCGGATTGCAACGATCGTGAATTGCTTGACATCTGCTCGCAGGTGCGTGACATAAGCACCGACGATGGCAATGTGTTGTTGCTCAATATACACATTACTACCTCCGACGTTCTTTCGTCGATGGTGTACCCTATGGCCGATGAGCTGCTATCGGCTGGTCGCTCGGCACGTGTGCTTGCCGAGTGTTCGAGCATTATGCCCGAGGCTTTTGCCGAGGCTATCCACGATTTGAAGGGTGCTGGCGCTGTGCCGCCCTACTACGGTATGGGTTACAACGCTACGGTGGCCGAGTTGCTCTCGATTATAAACATTGGCTCGCGTAGCATAACACGAATGGCATAGTATGGTTACAATATCATCCCTGCGTGCGGTGCTCGCTTCGCCCAAACAGTGCTTTAGGCGTATGTCGCACCTTAAGTGGAGTGGCACAGGCATTGTGCGCTCGACCTACTTTGCCGAGTGTGAGGTGGAGTGCGATGGAGCACGTTATAGGCTCTTTATGCCGCTATCCTCTTCGTCGCTTAGGCGTGTCGAGCGATTTATCCCTCTGCATAGGGAACTCGTCACTTCGCGTGTGCCACGATTGGAGATTTTGCGTGGCGAGATGATAACTACCGATAGCCTGGGGCGTGAGTTCGCGTGCGATATCCTGCGTGAACCGCTCGTTGAAGGCCAGAGCCTAAAGAGTGCCGTGGATTCCATTGTTGATGAGGCCGATGCCAAGCGTCTGATTAGCGCCTTGAATGAGTTGCAGGGAGCATTGTTGTGTGCCGATGTGTCACACAATGCGGTGCGTGAGGATAATGTGATAATTGATAGCCGAGGCAATGCACATCTGATCCGTTGGTACTATGCCACTGCGGGTGTGGGTGGTGACGACGAGGCGTTTGAGCATCTGCGCTCGAAGATAGCATCGCAAGCCGATACAATGCTGCTTGGCGAGCCAGCTGCGATGGCCTATAATGTCGAATCCCAACTCACGGGCCATCTCTATGTGCGACCTATGCATGAGGGACTCTCTGCCGTTGAAGATGAGTCGGGATGGGGCTTTGTTGATTGCCATAATAGGGTTGTCATCGAGTCGCGTTATGTGTGGGTTGGCAACTTTAGCGAAGGACGTGCTGAGGTGGAGGCCGAGTCGGGAATGGGCGTTATCGACTACCGAGGGAAGGCCATAGTGGAGCCTATATATGATAGCGTTGAGTATGACTGCCGTAGTGGTCGCACTACTGCTTGGCGTGGCGATGAGTGCATAGTATTTGATTATGAAGGCTTTGTCGTAAGGTCGGATGAGACCACCGATTATCCATCTTGCGGGATAGGAAAAATGGCTGAAAATAGGATGTGATAAATTATACTATGCAAATAATTAGAGTGTTAATAGTTAATTGTCTCTGTTTTATGGTGGCTTGCGGGCAACAAAAACAAGTCGAATTGTCGACGGAGTATGATTCGCGCATAGTGCGCCTATCTAAGTTGGAGATTCACGAAGAGTATTTGGATGAATACCTTACCTTTGTGGGCGAGGTGGGTCGTCTCTCATTCGAGCGCGAGGAGGGTGTTATAACCCTTTTTAGCGTGCAGGAGAAGGAGCGTCCCTGCCACATCACCATCCTTGAGATTTATCGCGATCGAGCTGCCTACGAGCATCACATTGCCACCCCGCATTTTCAGCATTATAAGCAGGGTACACTGCATATGGTCAAGGATTTGCAACTCATCGACGGCACAGCGCTTGTCCCTGAAATGAAGATTAAAGAGTAATAAAAAATATAGAAAATTATGGAGCAGACAAAATGTCTTATTATCGGTAGCGGCCCCGCAGGATTTACCGCCGCAATCTACGCATCGCGCGCCAACCTCTCACCCATCGTTTACGAGGGTATCGAGCCTGGTGGCCAGCTCACTACAACCACCGAGATTGAGAACTTTCCCGGCTATCCCGAGGGTATCACAGGCACAGCAATGATGGCCGATTTGAAGAAGCAGGCACAGCGCTTTGGCGCCGACGTACGCTTCGGCATTGTGACCGACATCGACTTCGACGTGCGCCCCTTCGTGGTAACTATCGATGGCGAGAAGAAGATTGAGGCTGAGTCACTTATCGTGGCTACAGGTGCTTCGGCCAAGTATCTTGGCTTGGAGTCGGAGATGAAGTATCGTGGTCAGGGCGTTAGTGCTTGCGCAACGTGCGACGGTTTCTTCTACCGTAAGCAGAACGTAGCTGTTGTAGGTGGTGGCGACACCGCTTGCGGGGAGGCTACATACTTGGCTTCAATTTGTAAGCAGGTCTACCTAATCGTTAGAAAACCCTTCTTGCGTGCATCGAAGGCTATGCAGGAGCGTGTGTTCAACACTCCCAATATCAAGGTTATGTTCGAGTACAACACCGTCGAGGTGTTGGGCGACGAGGATGGCGTTACAGGAGCTCTGTTGCGTCACTCATCGGGCGAGCAGACTACCATCGACATTACCGGTTTCTTCCTTGCCATTGGTCACCATCCCAACACAGAGCTCTTCAAGGGTAAGTTGGAGCTCGACGAGGAGGGCTACATCAAGACTATCCCTGGCACATCGAAGACCAATATCGAGGGTGTCTTTGCTGCTGGCGACGTGAAGGATCCCCACTACCGTCAGGCTATTACGGCTGCTGGCTCGGGCTGTATCGCAGCTCTTGATTGTGAGCGTTATCTGTTGAGCAAGTAATGTCAATTGCAGTCACCATACTCGGCAATTCGTCGGCTAAACCCACTGCGTCGGGGCACCCTTCAGCGCAGGTGGTGAATGTCAACGAACAGTATTTTCTTGTCGATGCGGGCGAGGGCGTGCAGCGTCAGATGGCACGTTGCGGAGTCTCGCCTTTGAAGTTGCGTGCGGTGTTCATCTCACACTTGCACGGCGACCACTTTTTTGGGCTCTTTCCGCTACTCTCTACTTTGGGATTGTATGGCCGTCGCACGGCGCTCAAGGTCTATGCTCCGCGCCCCTTTGGCGAGATGCTGGATGGTTTTCTGCGCCTTTGCGAGAGCGATTTACCTTACCAGATAGAGTGGGTGGAGGTTGATACCACCAAGCATCAGATAATATTTGAGAACGACACTACCGAGGTCTGGTCGCTGCCCCTGCGTCATCGTATCCCCACGGCGGGCTATCTCTTTCGTCAGAAGGAGCCTGCGCTTAACGTCAAAAAGTTCTCCATCGAGCGCTATGGTCTTACTGTTCAGCAGATTGTGCAGGCCAAGCGAGGCGAGGATGTCGTGCTGCCCTCGGGCGAGGTGCTGGCAAATGCCGACATCACCTATCGCCCCTACGCATCGCTTTCGTATGCCTATTGCTCCGATACCAACTATTCGGCACGCCTTGCCAAGATGGTCGAAGGTGTCGATATGCTCTACCACGAGACCACCTATTCTGCCGATATGCGCAAAACGGCCAAGGAGCGAGGTCACTCCACTACGGTCGATGCCGCCAAGGTAGCACAGATGGCTGGTGTGGGTCGACTCATCATCGGTCACTTCTCGTCGCGATATAAGGATTTGGAGGCGTTGCAGGCTGAGTGTCGCGAGATATTCCCTGCTACCGACATTGCCCGCGAGCGCGAGACATTTCTTATCGAACCTAAAGCCACTAAACAATGACAAAGGCTGAGATACAATTCATTCGTTCGCTTTCCGATAAGCGCACCCGCGACCAGGAACGATTGTTTGTTGCCGAGGGCGACAAACTCATAGATGAGATTTTGCACTCCGACCTCAAGGTGAGAAGCCTTTATGCTCTCGATGGCCACTTCGCAGGTCGTGCCGAGTGTGTTACGGCCAAGGAGATGGAGCGCATATCGCAACTCAAAACGGCTTCAACTTCGCTTGCTGTTGTGGAGCAACCACGTCATAAAACGCCTGCAAAAGCCCCTGCCGACCGCCTGACTTTGGCGTTGGATGGAGTGCAAAATCCTGGTAATCTGGGCACTATCATACGCCTTGCCGACTGGTTTGGCGTCGAGGATATATTCTGTTCCGAGGATACGGCCGACTGCTTCAACCCCAAGGTCGTGCAAGCCACTATGGGCGCTATTCTGCGCGTTAGAGTGCACTACTTGCCACTGGCCGATTTTCTTTGCCGCACGGCCGAGAGTGGGGTGGAGGTCTATGGCACGATGCTCGATGGCGATAATATCTACTCGGCCGACCTCACGTCGGCTGGCGTCATCGTTATGGGCAACGAGGGCCGAGGCGTGAGCGCCGAGTGCGCCAAGAGTTTTACGCATAAACTCCTGATTCCCGCCTACCCGGCGGAGCGTCAGGGCTCCGAGTCGCTCAATGTGGCAATGGCCACAGGTATTGTCTGCGCTGAGTTTCGACGTCGTCTTACCAAAGTGTAATATTTTTGGGCATTTAGTTGCAATTTCGGCCGTTATTGCTTAACTTTATGCTGAAAATGACAACTATCCGCCTATACTCTCGTCTCCTTGAAAATTTCTCTGGGGGGGGGTATTTCTCTGATTTACAGAGGAATAGGTGTTGTATTATCTAATCTGAATCACATATCGTTTTATTTGAAGCCTGCATCCGTAGATGCGGGCACAAAGTGTTTTGTGTCGCAAGATTAAATCCATAAACTTAAAATTATAGCATTATGAAGAAGTATTTACTTTCAGCATTTGCCATCGTGGCACTGCTCTTTGCGGCGTGCGGTGGTGATGATGGTGTCTCGACAACCGTCCCCGTGTCGGGAATAAAACTCGACAAGAGTTCGCTCAGCCTTAAGATTGGCGAGAAGGCTACCCTTACGGCTACAATTGCGCCCTCGGATGCAACCAACAAATCGATTACCTGGAGCTCGGCAAACCAAAACATAGCAACGGTAAACAATGGTGTTGTGAGCGGTGTTGCCGCAGGCGAGACAACCATCACGGCCAAAACAAACGATGGTGGATTTACAGCATCCGCTACCGTAAAGGTAACCCCCGAAGCAGTAAAAGTTACGCAGATAAAGTTGGTGGGTGTGCCAACTGAAGCAAAAGAGGGTCGTAGTACCACTATCTCGGCAGTAATTACACCTACCGATGCAACAGATATGACCGTAACCTTTACAAGCAGCAACCCCGAGGTAGCAACAGTTGAGTACACAAAAACCGAGGACAACTACTCGCTGGCTCTACTAAAAGCCGTTAGCCCTGGTAAGGCTAAAATCACAGCCACCGCCAATGATGGCAGTGGAGTAAAGGCCGAGGCTGAGGTTACAGTAATTCCCACCGTTAAAGTTTCAGAGATAAGTGTAAT
>JAZQSN010000037.1:0-1765 GCA_045630065.1 Alistipes sp. | reverse complement strand
GTGCCGTGCGGTACACGGTGTACTCGCGCCACATCTTTAAGAGCAGCTTTAAGTTTTAGCGTAGTGAATGTTCCCGCCGAGAACACACGCTGACGACCACCTACATTGTATCGCTGTTCGAGGTAGTCTTTCATCTCCTGACGCCGGTCCGAAGCATAATCGACATCGATATCAGGGAGCGAGGCGTGCCCACCCTCGACAAGCCCCTTATCCACAAAGGAGTCAATCACCTTCATCGGGGTTGTCGCTCGTCTTCTTTTCACACTGGTTACTTTCATCTGTAATACTTTTTATGTCGCACAATGCAGCTCACGGTCTGGTGCGATACACCATACTCAATGGCTAGTTCCAACTGCGTTACGCCACCTGCATAGTAGCGTTCGCGTATTCGTTCTGCCTGTGCGTTGGTTAGTTTTGCATTACTACTTTTCTCGCCATAGTCATTTTTGAGGTCATTGGCTATGGCGTGCTCTATATTGCGCTGATGAGTACACATCTCAAGATTATCTGCCGCATTGTTATAGCGATTACCGTCGATATGGTTTACCTCCAACTCAGGATCCCAATCATTGAGGAAATGCTCGGCCACAATGCGGTGTACAGAGAATTTCTCTCCGATGCCATTCTTGTATAATCTCACGCAATCATAGAGCGATGTTTTGCCACACCAATGCGTAAGTATGCGCTCGGACTGCGTGCGTGTAATGCCGCCCGAAACAACCTCCCTTTCGAGGCTCTTGATACGGCCTTTGTTACTGATTTGATAACACCCTTCATAATTTTTAATGTCCACCCAGATCTCCTGGGTACTGTTCATCTGTTATTCGCTTTAATGCGGTTTGAAATATGTCTCTCTGAATCTCTATTCCTATAAATCGGCGTCCTGTATTTCGACAGGCAATGGCGGTACTGCCACTACCCATAGCAAAGTCAATCACCAAATCGCCCTCGTTGGTGTAGGTGCGGATTAGGTACTCAAGCAGTGCCACAGGTTTCTGTGCTGCGTGCATGCACGATGTCTGCTTATCGGTCTTGAACTTGATAACACTGCGTGGAAAGCGTTCTGTGGAGATGTAGTCCCGATAGTTGTCGTGCTTATGATATATCTCCCCAGCGTTACACTTACGCTGGTGTGCTGCCATAACAACCTTGCGTTTATGACCATCGGTCTTTAAGGGATTGTATGTAGGTAGTTTGTCGTAGAATACGAGTATATCTTCGTGTGCCTTCATAGGCATACGCTTAGCATTGAGAAAGCCCGTGGGCTGTGTCTTCTCCCACACCCACGAGTAGCGTAGCTGCTTGAGGTTTGAGGCTCCAAGCACGCTGGTAAATGGTTGCTGACAAAAGAGCAGTATGGGTATCGATGGCATCGTAACGCCACGAAGCACCTGCCACATCTTCGTTATATCTATGGGCGAATCCCAACGGCAGTGAGTAGTGCCATAAGGAGGGTCTGTGAGTATCATATCTGCCTTGATGCCTTGCTCGGCAAGCATAGGAAGCACATCGAGGGCATCGCCCTGGTAGATGTCGCAGCCGTTATAGGGGCTATGATGTTCGTAGTTGTTCATTGGCTATCTCCTTTAAGTTCCACAAGCAATCTCGGCGGTCTAATAGGATGTCATCGCCACAACTCAATTTATCGGCTGTAATAGTCATCTCCTTGCCATCACGCACAATGTGCAGTTTGGCTTCGGGATACAGTCTGTATGTTGTATTTTCAATCACAACCTCTATGTACACCATACCTCGCTGTATGGGT
>JAZQSN010000036.1:0-15320 GCA_045630065.1 Alistipes sp. | reverse complement strand
GTCTTCTTTATGGAGAGCGCTACGGTTCATCCCTTGCAGTCGTTTGCCGATCTGATCACTATCGAGGAGTACAAGGAGTGCAAGCGCCCGAAGGTTGTCCTGACGTGGGCTCCCCACCCGAAGGCTCTCCCGCAGGCTGTGCCCAACTCGTTTGCCGAGTGGATGAATGCAGCCGATGTGGATTTCGTTGTTACCCATCCCGAGGGCTACGAGCTCGACCCGCAGTTTGTAGGCGACGCAAAGGTGGAGTACGACCAGATGAAGGCTTTTGAGGGTGCCGACTTCGTGTATGCCAAGAACTGGAGCTGCCCCGGCGTGACACGCCCCGAGGATTATGGCAAGATTCTCTCGCAGGATATGAGCTGGACGGTGAGCGAAAGACAGATGGCCGTAACGAACAACGCTCACTTTATGCACTGCCTGCCCGTGCGTCGTAATATGATTGTTACCGATGATGTTATCGAGTCGCCCCGCTCACTCGTTATTCCCGAGGCAGCCAATCGTGAGATTTCGGCAACGGTAGTGTTGAAGCGAATGCTTGAGGCACTTAAATAAATCGCCCAACAGGTAGATTTATCGTTGATCTAAGCGAAATAAAAAAGGTATTCAAGTTATCTTGAATACCTTTCTTGTTTATGTAGTATAATCTTCTACTCGTCGTAGCTTGAGTTATCCCAGCAGTGTGTACACAAATCCTCTTTGGGAAGACCAATTGCTTCTACCAAGTCGTCCAGACGCTGGAACTTGAGCGAGGTGAGCTGCAGGTGACGGCACATAATCTCAACCATCTCCTTGTGCTTGGGCGAGTCGGGGTTGGCGTACTCCATAAATACTGAATCGGGGATATTATCCATTCCGCCCTCCATATCACGAATCACACGACGAGCGTAGAGGTCGTATGTACTACGCGATGTCGAGAAGTTGAGGAATCGGCAGGGGAAAATGAGTGGCGGACACGCAATACGCATATGTACCTCCTTAACACCTGAATCCAGCAATTTTACAACATTATCCTTGAGCTGCGTTCCGCGAACAATACTGTCGTCCATAAACACAATCTTCTGATTGTGAGTGAACTTGCTGTTGGGCAAAAGCTTCATCTTAGCTACCAGGTCGCGCATCTTCTGGTTCTGCGGCATGAAGCTACGGGGCCAAGTGGGGGTGTATTTAACGAAGGGGCGCTTGTAGGGAATGCACTTTTCGTTCGAGTAACCCACGGCGTGACCTACTCCCGAGTCGGGGATACCGGCTGCAAAGTCGGGCTCAATGTCGTTGTCGCGACGTGCCATAGCAGCACCGCAGCGGTAGCGGCTATCCTCTACATTGATACCCTCATACCAAGCCGAGGGGTAACCATAGTATACCCACAAGAACGAACATACCTGCTTGCGCTTACCCGGAGGTGTTATCTGACGCACGCCGTCGGCAGTAATCTGCACTACCTCGCCGGGACCCAAGTCGCGTACATAGTCGTAACCGAGGTTGTCGAAGCTTGAGCTCTCGCTGGCGCATACATAACCCTTGTCGTTCTTGCCGATGATAATGGGCGTACGGCCAAAGCGGTCGCGTGCTGCATAGATGGCGTGGTCGGTGAGCACAAGCATCGAGCACGAGCCCTTAATCTTCTTCTGGGCTATCTCGATACCATCCTTGATGGTCTTGCCCTGTCCTATTAGGATTGCGATAAGCTCCGATGCATTGATTGTCGAGCCTGAGAGCTCCGCAAAGTGGTGACCCTGGTCGAGCAACTCCTGTGTGAGAGCTGCGATGTTGTCGATACGAGCCACCGTAACAACTGCATAGCGGCCCAAGTGTGATGTTATGGTGATAGGCTGCGATTCGCAATCAGAGATTACGCCAATACCCATATTGGCATTCTCGAAGCGGGGTAACTCGCTCTCAAACTTGTTGCGGAAATAACCATCCTCGAGTGAGTGGATTGAGCGGACGAATTTACCATCCTTTACAAAGGCCATACCTGCTCGCTTTGTACCGAGGTGCGAGTGGTAGTCAGTCCCGTAGAATACCTCGTTAACGCATTCGTTGCGCGAAACACATCCAAAAAAACCTGACATAAAATTCTCAATTAAAGGTTGTAAAGCAGGACACCCGATATTGCACGTGGGAGTAAGAGTGCTCTGCGTGGCAACAAAGATAACAAAAAAGTCGATATTTATTGCTTTGCAATGGCTCTATTATCGCATTTTATGCATAAAGCAAGATACTTTTTTGTATATTTGTGTAAACTCAAAATTCTCAGCTTATGAAAAATAACCTACTGCCTTTACTCCTGCTCCTTGTTGGCGTATGCATTACGGCGTGTGATGAACAGCCGCGCAAATACGGTGCCGACCCGCTTGAGATTTCATCGCTTCGCCAATGGGAGCGAGTACATCGTCCTGCCATCTACGACTTTTTCGAGACCGAGGTATACGGCCGTATGCCCGAGAAGCAGGTTCCCATCCGTTACGAATTACTCAACCAGGCAGAGGCGTTGGGTGGCAAGGCCGTGCGTCGCGAGGTGGCGATGCATATCGAGGGGATGCCTACTCCTGTGCTTATTTTGATGTATTTGCCGGCCAACAGTGAGGGTGCTGTGCCCGCATTTCTTGGTATGAACTTCAAGGGTAACCATCAGATTAATGTTGATCCCGAGATAACCATCTCTTCAAACGCACCGAAGGGTGCGGAGCTTGGTGCCGACCCCGAGCGAGGAGCCGCAACGAGCCGTTGGCCATTGGAGATGTTGATGGATAGTGGCTATGCGCTTGTTACGATATATCGTGGCGACGTTGATCCCGACTATGACGATGGCTTCCAGAATGGCATTCATCCCCTCTTCTATGCCGAGGGGCAGACTTCGCCCAAGGCCGATGAGTGGGGTACGATTAGTGCGTGGGCGTGGAGCCTGAGCCGTGTGATGGATTACTTGGAGAAGGACGACGATATCGACGCCGAGCGAGTTGCCGTATTTGGCCATTCGCGCCTGGGAAAGACATCGCTGTGGGCAGGTGCTACCGATCCTCGCTTTGCCATCGTTATTTCTAATGATTCGGGTTGTGGTGGTGCAGCACTCTCGATACGCAAGCACGGCGAGACGGTTGAAGCCATCAACAAGAGTTTCCCGCATTGGTTCTGTGACAATTACAATAAATACAGCAATAACGAGGAGGCAATGATGGTTGATCAGCAGGGCCTTATCGCCCTCATTGCGCCCCGCCCCGTATATGTGGCAAGTGCTGTTGAGGATGATTGGGCCGACCCCGAGGGTGAGTTCCTCTCGGCGCTTTACGCTTCGCCCGTTTACGAGCTATATGGCAAGCAGGGCCTTAGTGGTGCAATGCCTGCCGTTGAGGAGCCGTCGCAGGAGGGCGACGTAGGCTACCATATCCGTAAGGGTGGTCACGATATCAATCTCTACGATTGGACGCAGTTTGTGCGCTTTGCCGATAAGTACTTTAAGTAAATTTTGACTATATTGTAAAAGTAAAGGGTGTCCAAGAAATTGGACACCCTTTATTTATAAGGTATGTTTGCTTAAAAGTATTTCACCTCTTCGCCTACGATGGCCGAGAGAATGTTGTTTGCTGCTGATGAGGCTCCGATGCGGAACAGATCGGTGTTGAGCCACTCCTCGCCCAAAATCTGCTCGACGATAGTGTAGTAGAGTGCCGCATCCTCGGCCGTGCGTACACCGCCTGCCACCTTGATACCCACCTTGCGTGAGGTGAGCGAGTGGTAAGCCTTGATTGCCTGACACATCACCACAACGGCCTCGGGCGTAGCCGACACGTCAATCTTGCCTGTCGAGGTCTTGATGAAATCGGCACCTGCCGCCATAGCGAGCAGCGATGCGTTGTAAATAAGCTCGGGCGTCTTCAGTGCTCCCGTCTCGAGGATAACCTTCAGGGTAGCACCCTCCGACTCCTCGCGTAGTACCTCAATCTCGTTGGCCGCCTCATCGTAAGCGCCTGTAAGTACCTTGCCTACATTGAGCACTACATCAACCTCGTCAGCTCCATTCTCAATAGCCATAGCAACCTCCAACATCTTAACCTCAAGGAAGGTCTGCGACGAGGGGAAGCCTCCAGCCACTGCGGTAATCTTCAGCGGCGTGCCGTCAATGGCGAGTCCAACGGTCTCCACGAAGGGAGGGTAGACGCATATCGAAGCTACATTTTGTAGCGTTGGGTAGTCGATGCCGAACTCGGCGGCGCGGCGTGCCATAGCGGCAACCGATTGCTCCGAGTCGTTGCAAGAGAGCGTCGTGAGGTCGATAGCCGATAGGCAGAACTCATACACCTCGGTGCGGTGATTCTTGGCCGCAGCCTCGCGTGCTGCGCCGACGGCTTGTGCTACTTCGTCACACGAAGGTGCCGCAATGTAGTCGTTGAGATGGTTGGCGTACTCCATTGTGATAGGTTTTACTTTTTGCAAATATACAAATATCTCCCCATAAACACAAATTATGCAAAAAGAGCCTGCCCAACTTTTTGCTGGGCAGGCTCCATATTATGCTTTTAGTATTCTCTTAGAGTGAGAAACCGCTTGCGAACAAGTTTGCGAGGTTGATGTCGTTCTTTGCCTTAGCGATCAAAGAAGCATCCTTAGCAATTGCGCTCTGCAACTGTGACTTCGCAGTGTTCAAATCACCCTCCTTAGAAGCGATAACAGCACGCAAGTAGTCAGCCTTAGCAGACTGGTCAGCAGCGATAGCGCTCTTAGCAGAAGTGAGGTCGTTGTTCATAACCTTAGCGATAGCAGCGTTGTAACCTGAAAGGGTTGAAGCAGCAGCGCTGTACGTACCCTGAGCAGCAGAGATCAAAGACTTAACCTTTGCATCAGCTGCAGAAGCATACTGCTGAGCCTTAGCAACGTTACCGTTTGCGAGGTTAGCAAGTGCGAGGTTGTTGTTTACCTCGTTGTTGTTCAAGCCCATCTGAGCAGCCTTCTCAATGTTCTGGAGTGCCTTAGCGTACTCACCCAACTTAGCGTAAACTACGCCGAGGTTGTTGTATGCGCGAGCATCGTTGAACTTCTTAGCAGCGTACTCAAGAACTGTAGCCTTAGCCTTGCAATCCTCCAAAACGCTCTCAGCCATATAGAGCAACTCCTCGTTTGTGAGCTCGTTCAACTGACCAGCGTTAATCAAAGCAGCCATCTCAGCATCGGTCTTACCCTTGATGTCGGTGCTGTTAACCAACTGAGCACGACGCAACTTGGGAAGGATGTCCTTCTTAAGCTGAGTAAATACAGCTGACATGTTCTTGATCTCAGCCTCTCGCTGTGTAGATGAATCGTAGCGGCTCAATACCTGAAGAATGATAGCCTTATCCTCGATGTCAGAAGCGGCAACCAACTCCTTGAAGCCCTCCCAGTCCTCACCGTAAGAAGCGAGGTCGAGTGACATACCAGTCTCCTCCAATACCTTAGCAGCAGCCTTGTGACCTGACTGTGAACGTGCAGAAGAGAGCTTGTCGTTGAAGTTCTCGGGACCATCGGGTGATGCGTAACCGTGAACGTAGAGCTTCTGAGTTGCACGGTCGTTGCTCTGCTGTGCAATTACGTTCTCCTTGAAAGCCTTGATATCCTCAGTGTCAGTAGCCTTGCGACCTACAACTGAAGAGTTGATAGCGTACATAATGTCAGCCTTAGTTACAACTGTAGTTACGTTCTTGTAGTTGTTAGCAGCGTTTGACATAGCGTCGCCGTAAGCCAAATCGTTCTGGAGAGTGTTAACACCGTAAGCGATGGGCAATGCAAAAGCAGCCTTGATAGCCTCAGCCTGCTGACCACCAGCAGCCAAAGCAGCAGCCTCAGCCTTTGTGGGGAGCTCACCGTTGTTAGCGTTTACCAAAGTAAACTCCTTGCACTTACCCTTGGGACACTTAACCTCGATCAAGAGAGCCAACTGGCTCTTAGCCATACGAGCGTCGTAGGGGAACTCAACGTGCTGAGTAACCTTACCGCCGTCCTTCTTAGAAACAACAGTGTAGTTGTCCTTAACCTTCTCACCCTGGAAGTACTTGGTAGCACCCTCTACCATACCACCCTCAAATACCATAACAGGAGTAACCTTAAGAACGGCCTTCTTGTTGTAGTACTTCTCGGGGAAAGTAACAGTGATGTCAGCCTCTACCTTACCATTGTTGAGAACCAATACCTCAGGAGTGCAAGTGATATTCACGTCGTCCTGATTCTTTGCCATTTTGCTGAAGCAGTTACAGCCTGTCATTACAACAGCTACTGCGATAACAGCGAACAATTTAAGACAGTTTTTCATAAAAATAAGTTTGTTGTATAATTAAACATTAATGGTTAACTATTTGTTGTTACGCTCACGACGCTCGCCGCGCTCGCCTCTCTCACCACGGGGACGGTCGCCACGGGGCTTACGCTCGCGCTCAACCCAGCCCTCGGGCTTAGGCATCAACGCCTTGTGTGAGAGCTTGTACTTCTGAGTCTTGGGATCAACACCGATGAGCTTAACCTCAATCTTGTCACCCTCCTTCAAGCCGGTCTCCTCCATAGTCTCGAAACGCTTGTAGTCGATCTCTGAGATGTGCAAGAGAGCCTCCTTGCCAGGCAAAATCTCAACGAATGCACCAAAAGCTACGATGCTCTTGATTGTACCATCGTAAACCTCACCTACCTCGGGAACGGCAACGATACCTTTAATACGCGCGAGTGCGCCATCCAACGCCTCCTTGTTTACGCCGAAGATATCTACTACGCCGCACTCATCGTTCTCGGTGATGGTGATTGTAGTACCTGTAGTCTTCTGAATATCCTGGATAACCTTACCGCCGGGGCCGATAACAGCGCCGATGAAGTCCTTAGGAATCTGAATCTGAACGATGCGGGGAACGAACTCGCGGTAGTCCTCGCGGGGTTCAGCGATAGTGTCGGTAATCTTACCCAAGATGTGCAAACGACCCTTGCGAGCCTGCTCCAAAGCGGTAGCCAACACCTCGTAAGAGAGACCATCCACCTTGATATCCATCTGAGTAGCGGTGATACCGTCAGCAGTACCTGTAACCTTGAAGTCCATATCACCCAAGTGGTCCTCGTCACCCAAGATATCCGACAATACAGCCCAACGGCCTGTAGCAGAGTCAGAGATAAGACCCATTGCAATACCCGATACGGGCTTCTTGATCTTAACACCTGCGTCCATCAAAGCCAATGTACCAGCACATACTGTTGCCATTGATGACGAACCGTTCGACTCCAAGATATCTGATACTACGCGGAGTGCGTAGGGCATCTCCTCGCCTGTGGGGATCATAGGCTACAACGCACGCCAAGCCAAGTGACCGTGACCAAACTCACGACGGCTTACACCGCGAGCGGGACGAGCCTCGCCAGTTGAGAAGGGAGGGAAGTTGTAGTGCAAGGTGAACTTCTCAGTACCCTGTACCAAAACCTCGTCGATCATCTTCTCGTCGAGCTTTGTACCCAAAGTAACAGTAGTCAAAGACTGTGTCTCACCACGAGTGAAGATTGCAGAACCGTGTGCTGCGGGCAAGTAGCCTACCTCGCACCAGATGGGGCGAATCTCGTCAGTCTTACGGCCATCCAAACGCTTACCCTCGTCGAGGATCATATTACGCATAGCCATCTTCTGCACGTCATCGTGGAAGTATTTGTGAATCAGGGGAGCCTTCTCCTCCAACTCCTCCTCTGTAAACTTAGCTGCGAACTCAGCCTCCAAAGCTTCGAAAGCCTCTGCGCGCTCGTGCTTTGCGCTACCGCTTGTAGCGATTGCATAAGCCTTGTCGTAGAGCTCAGCAATGATCTGCTGACGCAACTCCTCGTCGTTGTTCTCGTGGCAGTATGTGCGCTTAACGTCCTTACCCAACTCCTTAGAGAGCTCGATCTGAACAGCACAATGCTTCTTAATCTCCTCGTGAGCGAACTTGATTGCGCCGAGCATAACCTCCTCAGATACCTCGTGCATCTCACCCTCAACCATCAAGATGTTGTCGATGGTACCACCAACCATAATATCCAAATCGGCATCAGCCATCTGCGAGAAATTGGGGTTGATAACGTACTCACCATTGATGCGAGCTACGCGAACCTCCGAGATGGGACCACCGAAGGGAATGTCCGACACGGCCAATGCAGCCGAAGCAGCCAAACCTGCCAATGCATCGGGCTGAATATCTTTGTCTGCAGAAATAAGATTTACCGTAACGAATACGTCTGCGTGATAATCCGAGGGGAACAAGGGACGCAATGCGCGGTCGATAAGACGCGCTACGAGAATCTCGGCATCGCTGGCCTTACCCTCACGCTTCATAAAACCACCGGGGAAGCGACCGCAAGATGCGAACTTCTCCTTATACTCCACCTGGAGTGGCATAAAATCAGTACCTTCCTTAGCATCCTTGGCGGCTACCACGGTACCGAGCAACATTGTGTTGCCCATCTTCACAACTACCGAGCCGTCAGCCTGCTTCGCCAACTTGCCGGTCTCGATCATAATCTCTCGACCATCGTCGAGCGTGATAGTTTTTTGTACAGCGTTGTACAACTTGTTTTCTTCCATACTTCTTTATAATCGTCAAATAAAAATTGTCAAACAAGGGCTGTCGGAACGCTATGCGCCCACAGCCCTTTTTCACCTCGCAAATATTACTTACGGAGGTTAAGAGTCTTGATGATAGCGCGGTAACGCTCGATATCAACCTCCTTCAAGTACATAAGCAACTTGCGACGCTTACCTACCAAGCGCAACAATGAGCGCTGTGTACCGTAGTCGTGCTTGTTCTGCTTGAGGTGCTCAGTAAGGTGGCTGATACGGTAAGAAAACAATGCGATCTGGCTCTCCGGAGAACCAGTGTCGGTGTTAGACTTTCCGTACGTACCAAAAAGCTCTTGCTTTTTCTCTGCTGTTAAATAAGCCATAAAAAATTAAGATTTTATGAACTCAGCCGTAACCAATCCGGACGGTCAGAGTTCGGGTTCCACTCTACGATGCATCCCCCTTACTGTGGATAACACCAGAGCGTGCCACAAAAATAATCGTAATTTAGTTAAGAGCCAAATATTTTAGTGTTAAAAACGCTATTTTTTTTCGGTAAAATCCTATTTGACTTTCATATGTTAAGTTTTTTTTCAAAATTTACTATATTTGCAGAAGAATGCACTCTGAGTAGGTTTCTGGTATGAGTGCTCGCAGGAGAAAAATTATATTGCAGTTTGAGAACTTTGATTACATATTTTAGCCGCATTTTCCTCTTGGTCGTTGCTTGGGTTGGGGTGGCTTGCTCGCACACCGAACAGCCCTATATCAAGGTCGAGGGCCAGATGCTCGGCACCTTTATGCAGGTCAGCGCTCGCACGTCGCGCTCCTCGGCCGAGGTCTATTCGCTGATGATGCAGATTGACTCGATGGCCAAGCTTTCGATGTCGATTTTCGATGAGCAATCGCTGCTCTCTCGCCTTAACAATAACCTCACCGATGAGGTCGATGAACACATTGCTTACTGCCTTGAGTTGTCACGCCGAGTGAGCGAGCAAAGTGGTGGTCTTTACGATGTTACGGTGGCGCCGCTGGTCGAGGCCTATGGCTTTGCGGCCAAGGATCGTCAGGTGAAAGTGAACGTCGATTCGTTGCTCGAATTTGTCGGAATTGACAAGTTACGCATTGAGGATGGACGTCTGGTTAAAACGGATGACAGAGTGAGAATTGACTTCAATTCAATAGCCAAAGGATACGTTGTCGATATGGCTGCTCGTGCTCTCGAAGAGTGGGGTATGACCGACTATTTAGTTGATATCGGAGGCGAGGTACGATGTAGTGGAGTCAATGCCAAAGGTGGCGCCTGGAGAGTAGGAGTGGAGACTCCGTTCGACGGAAATAATACGGTGGGAGCCTACGTGCAGCAGGTGATTTCGCTGAGCAATTGCTCGATGGCCACATCGGGTAACTACCGCCGCTATTATCTTGATGATGAGGGCCGTAAGGTTGCCCATACTATCAATCCGCGCACGGGTCGCAGTGCCGTTACGCAGCTGCTTTCGGCAACTGTTGTAGCACCTACTTGTGCTGAGGCAGACGCCTACGGAACTATGTTTATGGCAATGCCTCTTGAGCAGGCTATAGCGACAGCTCGCGAGCTGGAGAAGCAGGGTGTACAGGCATATTTTATTGCTGCAGGCGAGAACAATGAGTTTGAGGTCTATTATACTAAAGGTTTGGCCGATGCGCTAGCACAGACCGATGGTTATCGAGCCATTTAATTGTAGAGAAGAATGAAACAGGCGATATTATTATATAACCCTTATGCCGGACGTGGTCGCATTGAACGCCGAATTGAGTCCATAATCTCGATTTTTGCCGACGCCGATTACGATATGGTACCTATTGCTATCCGCTTCGACGACAATCCCTTCAAAGGTCACGAGGATGTCGATTTGGCAGTTGTGGCCGGTGGCGATGGCACGCTGAATTATGTGGTAAATGCTATGAAGCGTCGCGGTCTGAACCTAACTCTGGGCATCCTGCCCGCAGGTACGGCCAACGACTTTGCCGGTGCGTTGGGTATGTCGAACAAGATTCTCAAGGCTGCTCGTCAGATTGCCTACGGCACGGCCGAGCCTATCGACTGTGGCTGTATCGAGCAGATGAACCATCCCGAGTTGCCACCCAAGTATTTTGTCAATATCTTCAGCTTTGGTATCTTTACTACCACCTCGCAACACACGCCCAAGGAGCTGAAACACATTTTGGGACGTGCTGCCTATATGATTGAGGGTTTTAGGGAGTTAAAGAAACTCTACGCTATTCCGCTCACCATTACCTCCGAGGAGGAGGCTTTTTACTACCCCACGCTGATGGGTCTGGTCTTCAATGGCGAGACGGCTGGACGTATGCCGTTGGCGCGTATGGCGAGTCTTAGGGATGGTGTTTTTGATTGCCTGTTTTTGCGTAAGCGCAAGACTGCCTTCCAGTCGGCATTCGATATGTTGTTGTATGTATTGGGTGTGAAGACGGCTGCTGTTAAGTATATACGCACCAGAGAGTTGATTCTTATGTCGCCCACGCGCGAGGATACCGATGTCGATGGTCAGCGCGGAGGTCGTTTTCCGATGAAGGTGAAGTGTTTGCGAGGCGCGCTCAACATAGTGTGCCCGCACGATAAATAGTTGGAGTATAATAATATCTACATTTATAATGAGAAAGAGTATTCGTGAGGAAGTTGGTGCCGTGTCCGTTTCGCAGGATTTGAGTCGAGGTTCGGGGCAGGTCTTCTCATATGATGATTTTGTGCTTACCCCGATGATGCATCTGCAGGCGTTGGAGAGTGATATTAGAACCTTCAGCGGTGTGATGGTGTGTATGATATGCAGTGGTACGGTCAAGATTACCATCGATGGCAAGCACTTCGAACTACGTCGCAACTCGATGATGGTTATACACGACTCCTCGGTGGTGAGCGAGTTCAAGTGCAGCAAGGCTTGTATGGGTTACTACATAACCTATCCTAATTCGTTTGTGGCCGCATCGAGCCTTGTGACTACCGACTGGCTTACTATCAATATAATATTTGGCCGTAGCCCGTGCTTGCAGGTGTGCGAAACAGATATCGTGCGTCTTCACAGCATAGCCTCTGCTTTCATCCAGACCGTGGGTATAAATACCGACGAATATGACCGCAAGGTGCAGTCGTCGCTCTTCGACGCATTCTTCTATGCGTTGGTATCCATAATGAAGAAATATGCCACAGCAAATCTCGATAAGCGCGAGCGTTTGTCGCGTCCCGACGATATTATGCGTCGTTTTACGGCACTCATCAACACCTCGTGCGAGCGCGAGCGCAGTGTGGAGTATTACGCATCGCATTTGGGTATAACACCTAAATATCTCTCGCTTGTCTGCAAAAAACGTACGGGCCTGAATGCATCGAAGATTATCGATAGTGCCGTTATCCGCAAGGCAAAGGTGTTGCTTCGCCAGCAGGGACTCAGCGTATTGGAGGTGTCGGAGCGATTAAACTTTGTGTCGCAGTCGTTCTTTGGTAAGTATTTTAAGCAGCGCACGGGAGTATCTCCCTCACGCTATAAGGAGCAATTGTAAAAATGTCTAACAAGGCTATTTGGGCATCTGGCTTGCTCGAAATGCGATGATGCACATTTTATAAAAATGAAAAGGGTGTCCGTTGGGGACACCCTTTTTATTGTGATTATCTGTTGATTAACTCATCCAATCGACCTAAGCGCTCGTTGATGTAATCTCTTACCGTGCCTACCTCGGCCTCGTATGAGCCCAGAGCCTGGAAGTTCACGTGGAATGGTATCTTCAAAATCTTCCAGCGCTTGAAGTTCAACTTCTGCGACTCGTCGAGCAGCTCCTCTGTCTCGTCAATAAAGGCCGTGAGAGCCTCCTCCGAGAGAGTGCCATCGTCGCGTAGCTCGTTCCACATCTGCTTGAGCTGAGCATTAGCTACCGGATCTTCTTTGATGATGCGCGATACAAATTTCTTCATTATGTCGCCTCCAGCAGCTGACGATACCGATGTGGCGTAGATGAAATCGTTGTGGCTGTTGATGGGGTGGGTACGCACATCGTTCTCGAATGCGATGTCGAAATCCCATACAGGGCCTGTGTAAATCTTGTCGTCACCACGCTCCTTGTACATATATGTACTCCAATAGGTATCGGTATTGCCACTTACTTCACCAACGATAAAGTGCTTGATAAAGCTCTCGGTATCGAACATCGTACGGTAGCCATAATCCTCGTTGGTGAAGCTGTCAGAGAAGAGCACATTCTCAAAACGCTTGAAATAGTTCTCGATGTACTCCTTCTGCTGTTTAACGATATCGTCATCGTCGGGCGACTTGATGGTCACGGGAATGCCCTTGCCCGAGTAGAATATGGCGTGTTCGGGCTCATTGTATGCATAGGCATCAATCTCAATGAGGTATCCGCCCGTGAGCGCCTTGCCGCTAATATCTTCGGGCTCCATCTCGGTGATATTCACTCTGTTCTCATCCACCTCTATCTGGTCGCAGAGCTGGTAGCAGCCCTTGTACTCGCCATTCACGATAACGTCAACGGGGTGGCAGTAGGGTGTATATTTAGCACCTACACGGCGGCTAATCTCGAATGCGAGTATGTTACGCATCAACGACTTGTCGCTGTGGTTGCTAATAAGGGTCCACTTCTTCGCCTTCGCGGGTGCGTCGAGCAACTGCACCTTCTTGTCGAACTTCAGGCGGTAGGGCTTCTTGTCGAAATCCCAGCTCGCATTACCGCGACCACGTGCGCCTGTCTCCTCGGCATAGTGGAACTTGGTGCCATCCTCGCTAATCACATAGACCGTACTCGGTATCTCCTTCTCCTTTGATGAGATGTTGGCGGCGTCCTTGGTGTTGATTACCACCGTAGGCAGGTTTGTGAGCTGATACAACTGGGTATCGTCTCCCTCGCCTGGTGTGCCGTAGAATGCCAGCTCAGCCAAATTACAACGAACATTGTTGGGTGATACGTAGCGCACATAGCGGAAGCCGCGCGAGCAGTCGACCTCGGCATAGTTCATCTGGCGCTCTACGCCTGCTTCGGGAATAAGATAGATGGGCACAGCATCGCTGAAGTCGCTCTTGTTGGCGCCCTCGATGATGGCCAACTGCACTCTCTCTGGTTGGCTGTTGCGCGGAGCATAGCCAATCTTTTCGATGATGTGCTTCTCTCCCAAATCAAGGCCCACCCACGTTCTCGAGCGGTTGAACGAAGCGAAGTAGGTCGAGAAGTTTCGGTCGAAGACGTTTTGTTTGGTGTTCACCTCCTCGCTCTTGGCGTTGTTGTTATCGTAGTCTACCGAGTAGCGTGTACCCATAAGAATACCTCCCAGCGAACCATCAGAGCCTGCTGCGATGACTATATCTGTGACTTCCGATTCGGGAGCGGGTGCTGTGAGCGATTCGTCAGGTTCCTCGGGCTTCTCTGTCTCTGTGCCACCATTGTTTTCGGTGCCTGTGCCATTGCCACCAGGGTCGGCTGGCGGGTCGCTCTTCTCGCACGATACTGCGAGTGCGAATGCGAAGAGAATCGCAAAAAGAATAAAATTACGTTTCATAAGGCGTGTAGTTTTACAGGTTATTGCTTATTACAAAATTAGCGGAATTTTGCAGACAGCAAAATGTTTTCGACGAAATGTGATGAGATATAAATAGATTTTGCCGATATGCCCTGCCCCGAACGCAAAAGAAAAGAGGCTGCTAACCGTAGTTAGCAACCTCTTTGGTTATATCGCAATCTGATGATTACAACTGGGGACCAGCTGCAACGAGTGACTTACCCTCGTCGTTGCCAGTAAACTTAGCGAAGTTCTTGATGAAACGACCTGCCAAGTCCTCAGCCTTAACCTGCCACTCTGAAGCGTCAGCGTAAGTATCGCGGGGATCCAAGATAGCGGGATCTACACCGGGAAGAGCTGTGGGAACCTTGAAGTCGAAGATAGGAATCTGCTTAGTCTCAGCTGAGTCGATTGAGCCATCGAGGATAGCATCGATGATACCACGTGTATCCTTGATAGAGATACGCTTGCCAGTACCGTTCCAACCAGTGTTTACGAGGTAAGCAGTTGCGCCAGATGCCTCCATCTTCTTTACCAACTCCTCACCGTACTTAGTGGGGTGCAATGAAAGGAATGCAGCGCCGAAGCAAGCTGAGAATGTAGGAGTAGGCTCAGTGATACCACGCTCTGTACCAGCCAACTTAGCGGTGAAACCAGAGAGGAAGTAGTACTTAGTCTGCTCGGGAGTCAAGATTGATACGGGAGGCAATACACCGAATGCATCAGCTGACAAGAAGATAACCTTCTTTGCAGCGGGAGCCTTAGATACACCCTTAACGATGTTGTCGATGTGGTAGATAGGATAAGAAACACGAGTGATCTCAGTTACTGACTTATCAGAGAAGTCGATCTTACCGTTCTCGTCAACAGTTACGTTCTCCAACAAAGCGTTGCGACGGATAGCGTTCCAGATATCGGGCTCGTTCTCCTTAGAAAGGTTGATAACCTTTGCGTAGCAACCACCCGCGAAGTTGAATACGCCCTCGTCGGCCCAACCGTGCTCGTCGTCACCGATCAACTGACGCTTAGGATCTGTTGAAAGGGTAGTCTTACCTGTACCAGAGAGACCGAAGAAGATAGCTGTCTCGCCCTTCTCGTTAGTGTTTGCCGAGCAGTGCATAGAAGCGATGCCCTTCAAAGGAAGGAGGTAGTTCATGTATGAGAACATACCCTTCTTCATCTCACCACCATACCATGTATTGATGATAACCTGCATCTTCTCAGTGAGGT
>JAZQSN010000035.1:0-37119 GCA_045630065.1 Alistipes sp. | reverse complement strand
CTACGATGCTGCTCGCGAGGCTTCGAACCCGATGATTGAGCGTATCAAGGAGGCCGATCCCGTGCTCTACGAGCAGATGGTTAAGCACGGCCGTCGTAACATCGCTATGCTTACCATTGCCCCCACAGGCACCACATCGCTTATGTCGCAGACCACATCAGGTATCGAGCCTGTGTTCCGTCCCGTATATAAGCGTCGTCGCAAGATTAACCCCTCGGATAGAGGCAAGAAGGCCGACTTCATCGACGAGATGGGCGAGAAGTTCGAGGAGTACTATGTATATCACCACCAGTTCGTTAAGTGGTTGGAGAGCAACGGCTACGACACATCGAAGTTGCAGTCTATCTCTGACGACGAGCTCGCCAAGTGGCTGGAGGCTTCACCCTACCACGGCGCTACGGCTAACGACATCGACTGGGTAGCCAAGGTGCGTATGCAGGGTGCTATTCAGAAGTGGGTAGACCACTCTATCTCGGTTACGGTAAACCTCCCCAACGATGTTAGCGAGGAGTTGGTTGCCAACGTATATCGCACCGCTTGGGAGTGCGGTTGTAAGGGCGTGACCGTATATCGTGACGGCTGCCGTACGGGCGTGCTCATCGATACTAAGAAGAAGAAAGAGGAGCCCAAGCATTGCAGCGAGCCCTCACAGCTCAAGCGTCCCAAGTCGATTCCCGCCGATGTTGTTCGCTTCAAGAACGGCAACGAGTCGTGGATTGCCTTCGTGGGCATTCAGGACGAGCGTCCCTACGAGATCTTCACTGGTAAGATTGAGGAGGATGCCATGTACATCCCTCCCAAGATTACCAAGGGCTGGATTCTCAAGGTACGCGAGGAGGATGGCTCGAAGCGTTACGACTTCCAATATAAGGACCGCTACGGATACGTGAACACTATCGGAGGTATCTCACGACTCTTCGACGAGGAGTTCTGGAACTATGCTAAGTTGATTTCGGGTGTGTTGCGTCACGGTATGCCTATCGACAAGGTGGTACACCTGATCGACGGCTTGCACCTCAACAGCGAGAGCATCAACACCTGGAAGAATGGTGTGCAGCGTGCTCTGAAGCAGTACATTGCCGACGGTACCAAATCGAAGGGCAAGTGCCCGCAGTGCGGTCAGGAGGAGATGGCTTACCAGAATGGTTGCCTCACATGTATGTCGTGCGGCTACTCAAAATGCGGTTAGTAGCATAGGCGGATGGTACGCACCGTCCGCAATATAACAGAAAAGGGCGAAAAGCAGGTTTCGGGCAGTGGCCAACTTGTTTTTCGCCTTTTTTATTTGCACTTTTGCCGAACTTTTGCAGTCAAACAAAAACAGACTTATCCCGAACATGATAGACGAAGCAGAACCTCAAATAATTAACGCATACAATCTCACTGTATATAAACAAATGTTAATTATGAAAAGAGTTTTACTTTCTATCGCTATTGCGGTATTTGCCGTCGGGGGCCTCTGCGCTCAAGAGAATTCAGCCGAGGGACTTCGTTGGAGTGATGTCACAGGCAACAACTTCTGGTCAAACTGGGAGATTAACCTTGGAGGCGGTGTCAACGCAACGGCGTGGCACGGCATTGGCAACAAACAGAAATCGACGGGCGACGTAGGCTGGCAGGTCGAGGGTAGCCTGACCAAATGGTTCAATCCCATTGTCGGTGCACGTGTACAATTTGCGGGTGGACGCCTAAACGCTTCGGATGACGATGGCCGCAAGAGCAACTGGATTATGCCGCACGCCGATGCGGTGCTCAACCTCTCGAACTGGATTGGCGGCTATCGCGAGGATAGAGTCTACTATGCCAAATTGTTCGCTGGAGGCGGTGTAAGCATTGTCAACGTGAACGATAATGCCTCGTCGGGCTTTGCCGCCACGGCAGGTCTTATCAACACGTTTCGAGTGTGCGACTTTCTCGACATCAATCTGGAGCTAAAGGGAATCTTAAACGCTGGCCGCGATATGCCACGTGCCATAGCACCCCTTGCAGGCAAGTATGGTCAGATTTACTCGGCCACGCTGGGTCTAAGCTATCGCTTCAACAAACGTGGCTGGGACCGTGCATACACCCAGGAGGAGGTCGACACCTACCTGGCTGCCATAGCAGCCCTGGAGGTGGGGCTGATCGAGGCGCAACGCACCGAGGGTAAGCTCACCCAGCAACTTGCCGAGCAGGAGGCTGCCACCAAGCAAGCACGTCAGGCAAGTGCCACACTACGTACCGAGCTCAAGGCCGAAGAGCTTAAGCCTATGCCCGTGACTCCCGTGGCCATATTCTTCAACATCAACAGTGCCCGACTCTCCGACCGTGCCAAGGCTACAATGCAGTTGTTGTGCAACACCATTGCCAAAGCCCCTAAGGATCAGACATTCACAATCATAGGCCACGCTGATCCCAAGACGGGTTCACCATCATACAACCAAGGCCTCTCGGAGAAGCGAGCAAAGGCCGTGTATGACTATCTCATAAGTAAGGGTATCGACAAGAGTCGTCTTAGCTGGAGAGGTGTGGGCGCCACCGACAACATCTTCCCCATAAATGGAACCAATCGGGTGGTAATCGTAAAGTAGCAACAAAAAAGGGTACCTCACAAGGGTACCCTTCTATTTGACTATTTGATAATAACAACGTTGACCAGCCTCACGCCTGCAACACGATTAATCTCATCGACAAGTGCTGCACGACGCATAAATAGCTCTGAGCGAATGACACTCGACGAGATATGGGCATAGAGAACCCTATTCTCTAATCGCAACTGCAGAGTCACATCGGCAGCTCTATCGCCTACGACCTCACGCCACGTATCGGGCAGACGTCCCTCGGCCACCTTAGCCGCGATGTGAGGTTGCGAGAAAAACTCCTTGAGCACATCGCCCACGAGCATTGTCTTCGTGCGCCTCATCGCCTCACGTCGCCTCCCTCGACCATAAAGAGAGCATAGCCTCGGTCGGCACGCTCGAGGGTTGTCTCCAGACGCAACTTATTGCAATCGGTAATACATATCTGACCGAAGTCATCGCCGCCCACAATCTCGAGCAGTTTCTTCACTCGGTTCATATCCAGCTTATCGAACAAATCGTCGAGCAACAGAATTGGCTTCTCGCCCGTAGACTCCGCAAGCAGGCGATACTGCGCCAACTTGAGCGCTATGAGGAACGACTTCTGCTGACCCTGCGAGCCATACTTGCGAAGCGGGTAGCCGCCAATACGGAATATCAAATCGTCGCGATGCACTCCAGCCGTAGTGAACTGATTTACAATGTCTCGCTCGCGTGAACGCAGCAACACATCCGCCATAGGCATCTCACCCAGTTCCGAACGGTACGATATATCGACACGTTCGCGATCGTCGGCCAGCGTGCGGTAATACTCCTCGACCATAGGCTGCATACGCTCGACCATAGCCCTTCGTGCCTGATAGACACGCGTACCGTGCTCGCTGAGCTGCATATCGTAGATTTGCAACATAGTCTCGTCCGACGAGCTCTTCAGAAAACGGTTACGCTCGGCCAGCACAGCATTATAACGCATCATAGAGTTTAGGTAGGCCCTATCCAACTGCGAGATGAAGCCGTTGAGATAACGGCGACGCTCCTCGGCCGCATCGGTGATAAGCTCCGTATCCTGCGGCGAGACGATAACCACGGGAAAAGCACCCACGTGGTCGGCTATACGCTCATACTCCTTGCCGTTGCGCTTGAGCACCTTACCGGCACGACGCGAGAAAGAACACACGACCTGCTCCACACCACCGCCATCGGTGCGATAGGCTCCCTCCACTACGAAGAACTCACCATCGTGGTTGACATTCTGGCCGTCGGTCATCGTGAAGGCAGACTTTGACATCGACAGATAGTAGATGGCGTCGAGGATATTGGTCTTGCCGGCACCATTGTCGCCCACAAAACAATTGATACCCTCCGAAAGCTCAATCTCGGCCTGCGGAAGATTCTTAAAATTTATGAGTGACAACTTTTTAAGGCGCATAGCAACAGTTTTTACACCTCAAAGGTACAATTTTTCGGCGACTTGACACCCTTTTCGGCCTTGGAAAAGCATTTTAATAGTCACTTTCGATGTTTTTTGCTTTTTTTGTTATATTTTTGCACTTTGAATCAAGATGATTTAAACTAAAACACTGATATTTTTTATGGCAAAAGAGGTAGTAACACCCCAGGAGGAGATGCTCGAGTCAGCTCAGGCACAGACCGAGAACTTCTTTGAGAAGAACAGCAAGATGGTCGTTGTAGCAATCGTGGCTATCTTCGCATTGGCAGCCGTAGTATTCGGCTACAAGAAGGTTATCGTTGAGCCCCGTATGACTAAGGCTCAGGAGATGCTTTTCGAGGCACAGTATCGTTTCGAGCAGGAGAATGCCGACTATGCTTTGGCACTCAATGGCGATGCAACCGCTCCCGGTTTCGCACAGGTAATTGAGCAGTATGGCAACACCCCCGCTGGTAACTTGGCTAATATGTATGCCGCTGCGTGCGCTTTGCGTATGGGCGACTTGGCTGCAGCTGAGAAGTATATCAACGATTTCTCAACCATTAAGGGCGTAGCAGGCGAGATGATTAACGCTATGGCTATCGGTCTTAAGGGCGACATCGCAGTTGAGAAGGATGAGTTGTCAAAGGCCGCTTCACTCTTCGAGAAGGCTGCCGCTGCAAGCGACAACGAGTTCACAACTCCTATGTACTTGCGCAAGGCATCACAGGCTTACCGCGCTATGGGCGACACAGCCAAGGCTGATGCTAACCTTAAGACTATCCAGGATAAGTATCCCGCGTCAATCGACTCACGCGAGGCTACAATCTACATCGGCGACTAATACCCCAAATGGAGCAGCAACTCAAGATTGGTGTGGTCATCGTGGACGAGTATTCGACTTTCGCCCACAACTTCCTAACGGCTACCATCGAGAGTCTGCGTGCGGTAGGATGCTCCGAGCAGAATATTCTTGTGCGTCACGCTCCGCGAGTGTATAACGCCACTATGGTGACTCAGTTCTTTGCCGAGTACACTGATGTGGATGGAGTGATTATCTTGGCGCAGAGCAACTCCTCGCCCGAGTACCGAGCAATGCTCGATGCGGTGAGCAAGTTGCAGATTGCGTGGAATATGCCTGTATGCGTAGGCGACTGCACCACAGCCTCTGAAGTGGCCGATATGGTGCGTATGCAAAACGAGATGGAGGCTGCCGCCCCTGAACATATTTCGCCCGATAGAAAGTCGATAAACTAATCGACAGATATAGACTAAAACAACCCGCCTGACCATCGTGGTCGGGCGGGTTTATTATTGCCCTACCCTACGCCCACGAAGCAATGAGCATAAGTATAAAGGAATAGAAGCATAATCCGCTGCAATGGGACACACACTCCAATAATAAAGCCTGCCTAACGATGTTAGGCAGGCTTTTATGCATTGTCGCAGGCATATAGCCAGTGCATCTACGCCAAGGTGTATTTACTCGTATACAAGCTCGAAATCGTCGAGCCACATCACGCTCTTCGAGCTACCTGTAAAGTAGTCGCCATAACGCGAAGCCGAGCATACGATAATGATGTGTGTCGGCACACGATCCGTTGCACGATACTCCAGAGGAATGGTGAACTCGGTCCAGTCGTTCACGCTCTGCTTAAGAGGCATCTCGCCATAGGCAATCACCGCGTCGGAGTTGATATCAAACGCTGTCTCGTCAATACGACGTGTAACAATCTCAACAGGGCTATCCTCGGTACCACCATAATCGGCAGCACTCCAGTCGCCCAAAGCGATATAAATCATACCCGTGTCGGCATCGCCCTCACTGACGGTCTCACCGGGAGGCTGTGCAGATACGTGGTCCACAATACCGCAATTATACTTAAACCAGCCCTTCAGTGCTGTAGGACGGGCCGTGAACGGACGTCCGAAATGCACTATACCGTGCGTACCATCGTTTCTTACGTATGAACCGATGAAGAGGTTACCCGCGGCAAACTTACCCACACCCAAAACGTTGGCATATTTTGACGCAAGACGCGCTGCAGTCTTGCCACTTGAGCCGGGACGTATGTCATCGACACCCTCGGTAAGAACGGCATTTGCGATGCTTGCACCCACGTTACCTGTAGCCCAATAGGGATCGACACCCTCGGCGTAGGGATAGATAATATCCTTGATAACACTCCACTGCTCGAAGCCTCCGTTCACCAAATCGATGGTGCCCTCGGTGCTCTTGGTAATAATGGGCGAGAGGTCGTCGTTAGAGTAGGCAACAAAGTCGTAACTTGTCAAAGGCTCAAGGCCTGTAACCTTGCAGGTAAACACGCCCGCTGCAGTCTCCACCTGCGGAGCATCAATCCACTGCTCATCACCCGTGAGGCGATAGCGGAAACCTACTGTTGTACCCTCCTCGGCAGCACCTGATAACCACGCACAGGTAGCCCACACATCGCTCTTTGTAATCTGCACCTTCACGTCGGTCGGCTTGACATAGAGTTGCCAGCGCTGAGTCTGACCCGAGAGAGCCGGATACTGCAGATAGATATATCGCACTGTCGAGAAATCGACAATGCTCTCGGGCGCAGGCTCCATAGTTGTAACCCCCTTGGGGCCCAACTTCAACGACGTGATGACGATGTTGCTCAGGTCAGTACCCTCGGCAACATATGCCGTAGCGGTGCGACTGCTGACATCGATCTCACTCGAGCCAATCTGACCCATAACAGTGAAATATCGCTCGATGGTCTGCGTGGCCCGGATGGTCCACTCATAATCCTGATATCGTGACAGAGTGACCTTCAAGGGCGATGTGAGGTTGAACGTACCCGTAAGATTGATTGAGGATACGCCGTGCTCGGTAATCTGTACGTTGGTCACCTCAACGGCCGACATATTGGTCTGCTCGTCGAGCGTAAGAGTCACCGTACGTGTTACGGGGTCGATGTGTGCACTAAATCCGTTGCCTTCATAGGCGAGAATGGCAATCTCCTCCACGGGGTAGGGAATATCGTTGCCAATACATCCCACCAAGCCCACCATTGTGGCAAACAGAACTAATACGCGGTTAATTAATTTCATTCAGATCCTTAAGTGTTTGATTATTCTCCTCATCATAGAGATTCTTCGGGGTATCGTATACCCACTGGAAGTCATCTACATACATAACACTTTGTGTACAGCCGAGCATATAGTCACCATAGCGGCTGGTAGCAGCAGCAATCACCAACGAGAGCTTGCTCGAAGGTCGAACTGCAGAGGTGTCATAATAATAGATAGGAATCTCCAAATCTTTCAACTCATTACCATTCGTAGTACCACGAGGGTTAACAATTCCGTAGCCGATAATCTTACCTGACTTACTCAGGGCATCTTGAACGCTGCCATTATCGGGGCTCCATACGCCCTTAGGCTTCGACATACCAGAGGTAACTGCGTGAGGTGTGCCCCACTCCACGATTGCAACGTAAATACTACCCTCATCGAAATTATCCTCGTTCAGGTTATTTACACTTTCACTACCGCCATAACCGTGGTAGTTCATATTTATCTTGCCAAACTGGGTGAAATACTTTAGCTTGAGCGCTGTAGGACGAGCCTCCCAAGTGTACGGAATACCAAACGATACGGCACCATCAGTTCCCGACATCTTAAAGTTACCCAGGAAGAGGTTACCGGCAGCAAGGGTATAGATACCAAGCATACCTGCTCTAAGAGCGGTCAATTTAGCACACGCCTCACCTGTCACGCCATAAATACCATCGCTGTCTACATCAGGTCTGTACCAATGGCACAACTTACCTGTGCTATTAGTACCACTACCCCAAGGTGCAGCTGTACCCGATGAACTCAAATCCTCAAAGCAATCCATTTCCGAATCCTCGAAACTTGCCATAGGGATTGGCTGGTCGATGTGTGTATCCAATGCGTATGTCTCGACGCACTCGCCATCGACGTACAACTCGCAATCGTAAACACTATTAGCAAAAATACCCTTCTCAAGATTGGGTGTATATACCTTATAACCCTTATCATTGGCACTCTCAACCCACTCGGTGGTGGTGTTGAAGATGTAGGTATTATCAGCCGCGGGAGCAAACTCCTTCTCGATCCACTCTGCAGCACCGCTACGGCGATATCGAATCTTAACTGCCGACACGCCACTCTCGGGGATAAAGGCCTCAAGAGCTACAGTGTTTGCCCACAAGTCGGGAACAATAGACTCACGCATAAGGCCACGCTTCTTGAACTTCAGGCTCTGTGCAACAGGCTCACCGCCCGCATCGAGCATATCGAACTCCAAGGTATGCATAGCGCCAGGCAACGACTTGAAGAAATCGTCCGACATAGCCATAGTTACCTTTGTAGCAGACTCCTTAGTAACCACCAAGCCTGCTATGCCGTGGTCGGCAACCACCTCGCCACCATCGAAGAAGGCTACATCGCCCAACTTCAAGCTCTGCAAATCGTTGATTGACTCACATACGAGCGACACGCCGCCGCTACCGAACGTGTAGACGTTTACACCATCGGCGAGCAGGCCCTCACCTGAAATCTCGGGCTGTGGCTTGAAATTAAAGTCGCTCTCGATATCTACGGTGGTATCATCGACATTCACTGTGATGCCGGTATAACCATCCGATGTGCGCGAGTAGTAGAAGTTCACCTTGTAACCCTTACCCGCCTCAACATTATCAATCTTACCTACGCGAGCCACAGCACCATCGGTTGAGTGCGTAGCCTCGAAAGCCCATACCAGCGAGGTTACATCCTCGGGCATAATGAAATAGCCGTCGCCCGAGCCATCAAACGTAAGCATGGGAGCCTTCGCTGCAGCGACAGCCGACTCATAATCGGCTACCGTTGTGGCATCGGTAGTGACTGCTGCAACCGAGATTTTCACATTGCTCAGCAAGCCATTCTCGTATACCTTCTTACCATTCTGGTAATCATTCTCGGTGGTGAAGCCCACGCTAATCTTTGAATTGATAGTGGGACAAGCAACCGCAACATCGGCTGTGCTATGAGCCTCAATTGCAAACTCCTGTGTGCCGTAGTAGCACAACATCTGCTTAAGACGCTCCGTAGCATTCTCGCCCGTGGGGGCCTTGAATGCGGTATTTTTTGTGTTACCAGCCTCAACCTTAACCGAGTAATTACCTGCAACGAGGTACAACGGTGAGGGAATCTCCTCCATCGAGGTGTAACGGCGCACCAAACCCTCGCCATTATAGATACGCACCTTGAGTGTCTCGGGGGCAAAGCTATCAGTGTCGGGGCCAGCGGCAGACGACATCTTGATGTCGAAGTGCACCGCACCCTTATCATCGGTTGCAACAGAGTCCTTACTACAAGCAGCCGTGAGCATAACCACACCCGCAAGTAGTATATGTTTTAGAAATCTTCTCATAACTCAATAGTTATTTATTAACTGTAATTACAAATGTACTGCTACTTGTTCCATCCTTATCGGTAGCCTGCAATATAAATGTATGAGTTACTGATTCTCTCTCCTCTCCTGTGTTCTCGTCCACTCCTGTACCCAACATCTTAAGCAAGGGCAAGAATTTACTAATTTCGAAATCAAGCGCCATCTTATTCTTCAACGGGCTCACACGACCTTCGATACGCTCACCTGTGGCAGGGTCGTAGATACGATAGTTGTCGGCTAACTCGGCAGCTGCACTTACCTCCGCATCGCTCTTACCTGCGGGATCGAAGTTCTCGATAGGCAAGAAACCGAAGGCACGAAGACGTGTCTCCATAACAGCACTTGCGGGCTCGAGCACATCCATCTCCTGTGCCAGACCATATTTACCCAACTCTTCGGCATCCAACAACGGGCTGATAATGTTCACGCGAAGGCCAATTACACCCTCTTCCGCCTGCGATGTGACGATAGCCTTTGCTGTGGCATCCGTCGACTCGATTGTGGTGGCATTAGAAGGCACTCCGTTGCTCATCCATACGATTGACGGGCCCTGACCAGCATCGGCCGTTACGGTAATAACCACATCGGCAAAGCCACGACGGCCGTCGCTATCGACTGTATATACGCGGAATGTATGAGTACCATTATATTTATAGAGGGCATCCATACCAGCCTGCTTGAGCGTAATAAGCGAGCCATCGGCAGCAGCATTAACATACGATGAGGCAGCTGTAGCGGCAGGATACAAGGGGATAATACCCTCCTCGAAGCCATTCGATGCGATAGCTGAGAGCAAAGAGTTGCTGATGCTACCATCCTCGTTCTCGATGAGTGTAGCATATACCTCGCTAACCGAAGTGTTGTCCTGTGCAGCAACCTTCAACTTCAATACCGAAGACCAGAACTCGCCATCGGCATCATACAACGATGAGTTAATCGCATAGGTCAAGTCATCGCGACCGTCGATAGTAACCAACGGAGCGGCGGGATTGTTCTCGTCATCATCGGGAATAGTCTCCTCGAAGTTCAGCGCTGCGTAGAGTGTAACAACATCTACAGTGATGGTCTCATCATAGGTGTAGCCATCGATGGTGAACTTGAACTGTGCATCACCTGTTGTATTATGATCGATATCGATCGACACCTTACGCCACTGCGCTGCACGCACACCGGTGATCTTCTTTACCATCTTTACATTCTCCTTCCAGAGGCTCTCGTCAGCACGGTTCTCGAGGATGTCAACAGGATCACCTGTGTAGTATGTACCCGAGAGTGTGATGACCATAGTATTGCTAGCGCCTGTAACATCGGCAAAATATACCAGCGGTGATGAGTGTGTAGCATCGCTCTCGAAGGTGTAGGCATTACCCTCGATAGCGCCATTTTCAGCCTCGCGACCCACCTCAACGACGGTCTTCAGGCGCTTCTCATCCAGAGAGTTATCCTCGGCAGCCTCGTAGGTCTTGAAGACGGTCTTAAGGTCAGCCGACAACTCAACCGTGGTCTTGATGTTAGACATACGGCAGGTAACGCTAGTTGTAGCAGGATTCTCCTGTGTGTGAGTGCGGTGGTTGATAACCACATCCTCAGAGTGACCTACATAGTAGGGCGCATCGGCAGCAGCACCCTGGGCGGGAGCCTTAGCCGAAGTCTGGTAGGCATAGACTACATAGGTGCCAGGCTCCAGGCCGATGACCTTCGCCTGCTCCCCCTGCTTCAGGTCGGAATAGTTGCCCGACCAAGCAGCAGCCTCACCCTCGACGGGGTTCTTGGGCCACACCTCGATATAGTATGAGTCGGCAGCCTCCTCGGTAGCTCGTGTCGCAGAGGCCTTCTTGCCTCCGATAATAGCAATCTCGGTGTCGGCACTAACGGCCACACCGCTAATCTGCAGATAACCTACCTTCTCAACATCGGGACCATCGACCTCGGTGGGCAACTTGTCAAGACTGCAGGCTGTTACGCAGGCCACAACGGCCATTAGCAACAAACTTTTCAGATAACGCTTCATATATCTCTATTTTTTATTTATCACAATTAGTTGTTGTCAGGATTAAGTTCTGCCGACTCGGCCTCCACCTCGGTGAAGGTGTCGTCGAACGAGATAACAAGTCTGCCACCGCCCGCAGTCGAGTGGTCAACCTCGATTGCATAGTGAGTCTTGGCAGCCAGAGCCTCCGAGCCAATGGTGGTCTTATCGAAGGTTACCTCCACACCATTCTGCGCCTTTGTAGCCGAACCACTCAGCGAGAGCATCTGTCCGGGCTTCACGAAGATAAGCTCAGCGGTAAGATTCTCCGCATCGGGTTCAAAGGTAAAGCTATTGTCGGCTGTATGAATGGTAAGCACTACATCAGTGTAGTAGTTCATCATCCACTCCGATACTGAGAGTGTATAACAGCTATTGGCGAGCTCTACGTCGATGTTCACCTCCTCGGTTCTCTCGGGATATATATAGAACTCGGGCGATGCACCCTCGAAGTAGGGCTTGCCTACTCCCTCCTCGTCGGGATTACCATACGTTACAGAGGCCTCATAGGCATTGCTGTAATGGTGAGTATCCACGTCGTATACGCCAGCCTCCAATGCGGGATTCTCGGCCGCATAGTCGGCCACGGTACCTGTACCGTTATGCTCCCACTCATAGGTCGCCTGAGTAAGGGCATCGTCTTGCTGCTTGTCTTTGAATGTGTATGTACCTGTTAAGGTAAGAATGAGTTCGTCGCTTGTGGGCACCAAACTCTCGGGCAGGGCAAATTCTTCGCCAGCACGTGTCACCACACTTGCTATTGAAGAGGATGTCGAGCAGAGCAACTCCACATTGCCCTTGCCATCGGCAGGCATCGTGGGCTTATCGTCGGCACTACAGCCAACCAATGCTGAAGCCACGGCCACCAACATCCATAATTTTTTGTTTGTCATGTTATTAGGTTTTTTGTTGTTTGTATTTTACTCTATTTTGCAATCGATACACGGATATTGTCGAGGTAAACATTCGACTCGCAGTTGCCAATACCGCCCGAGCTGTGCAACGAACTGGCATAGAAACACAATCGTGTATTGCGAGTTACGCCAACCACATTGTTGCCTGTAGAATAGCTCTGGTATGTTTGGCCGAATACGTCTTCACCATAACCACTTGCCACCTCTACCGTAGACTGTGTTGTCACCATCTCCGCACGGGTATTAGTGTATGACTTAAGACTCAAACCACTAAGATAGTTACCCTCGGCCATACCCTTAATAGGATTTGCACTATCGTTATGGGTTGCGACATTCAGATATGTGTTATTTACAGTAAAACTACTACTAGAGTGAACATAAGCACCCGCATCGAAATTAACGCATACGGTTACCGACGCTCCATCCTTGAGTTTGGTGAGCGGCGTTGAGTCCAGACGACCAAAGAGCTCCGTTGCAAACGACATAAAGATTTTAACCTCCTGGTATCGGGTATTCAATCGTACAGCACCATTTTTCACCCAGAATCGTGCGCCACCCCAGCCCGAGAGCTGGCTCAACGCTGCGCCAGAGTGGTTGCTATCGTTTGAGTCGTAATCGTTGTTACCATCCTGGTTCTGCTCGTTGGTGATGCTCGAAAAGTTCTCCTCGAACAGATATGGTACAACCTTATTGACCTTATAGACGCTACCCGATGCCGACCCGAGCGCCACGGGATCGCTGAAGTAGGTGTTGGGCGAGTCGTAAACCATAGCCAGCGACTGACCGGCCATAGTTGCGGGGGCGGCACATATGGCCAACGTATAGCGTTTGTCGGCATTAGGCTTAACGACCAACTCTGTGGTAGTGGTACCTGCATAGGGTACGATGAACTCGCGACCGCTGAAGGTCATCGTATTCCACTCCTCACCGAGGTTATTCTTTGTCTCGTTGATATCGACGTAGGTGATAGGTGCAAACGGCGAAGAGGGAATGGTCAACGCAATGGGGGTAATGCTCTGCGGAGCAAGTACCTTATTTATATTAGTAGTGATGGCGTTCGACACCACACCTGCCTCGTTGTAAGCCACAAACGAGATTTCGCCACTCAGCTCGCGGGGCAACACATGCAACCACACATAACCCTTGCCGGCGTCGATAAGATTGTCGTCGTCGAGAACAATCGAGATGGTATTCTGTGTAGCGGCCTCATCCCATGCAATCTCGCCTGTCAGCACATCGAGCTCCACGTCGCCCACCACGCCCTGCGGGAAGGTGATATCAAGACGCTTGATAGGGATATCGAGATTATTCTTACCCTCGGGGATATGGATTCGCAGCAGATGGAACAGATGGCCAAATGCGAGCGAAGGCTCTGCGTAGGCAATAGAGTTCTCCGCGCCACCACGATGGATGAGCGCACCTCCCGTTGTCGAGGCGTACATAACGTCGAGCGCAGGGTTATACTCTCCATTCTGCTCGGCGGGCAGGCTATACGACACCGTTGTGCCAGAGGTTGTGGCAGGAACGGGGTAGATAGCGTAGTAGTCGTACTGCTTGTCGGCAGGCATCGCAGCGCCGAGTGTTGCCTTGAAGTCGGCGTTGTTGTAGGTGGGATTGTAGGTAGCGAACTTGAAGGACTTGTTCTCGATGGTGTACTCCTGGGCATCGGTAGCCTTGGCCCACACCTTCACCTCGTCGCCCACACTCCAGTTGATGGTGTGCTGACCATCGGTCTCCTCGCCCAATGATGTGCGGGTAGTAGAGTTCTGCGAAGCACGCAAAACAACCTCAACCGAAGAGGTGGTATTGTTATCGTTCTTGTCACAAGCTACAAGAGCCACGATAATGAATAGGTATAAGATATTTCTCAATCGCATATTTCCGTTCGAATTGTAATTTGGCATACAAAAATAGAAACATACAATTTATGCAAAAAATAAAATCAACCAAACGTGGCTATTTCATCACAAAGTCAGCATTTTGCCTCTTAAGAAAGAGCTCCAAATGCCCATTGGCCGAGCAGACCCGACTTGTGCCAATATATATATTAACTAATGTCAAAACAAAAATGACACCACCATAACGACTGCGAGTGGAATTGCTTATGGGCTTTGATTATGAAATTAGGGCAATTCGTTGATTTTTTTATCATTTAGTGCCACATTTCCTCTATATTTGCGACACTTAACCGCACAATTCGATGATTACAGCAAAGAGATATACAAAATTATTGCTCATCCTGCTGCTTGGTTTTATCTCGCTCGACGCAGTGGCCCAACATTCTGAGGTCATCGCACGAGATACTCTCACACGAGCCCAGAAAATCAGCCAGCGTGGTGTGACCGACACGTCGCATACATTCATCAAGAAGGGCACTTGGATTACGGGAGCAAACATCTCGTACTCGTACCACAACAACGACAACTACAACTTCGCCATCATCGAGGGCATTGCATCGGAGGGTTATAACTTCCGCGTGAGCCCTATGGTGGCATATGCGTTCCGCAATAATATGGCCTTGGGTTTGAGAGGTACATACTCTCGTTCGAACCTTACGGTGGATAAAGCCGCCCTCTCGTTTGGCGACGAGGAGACAGGCACCGAGATTTCGGTCGACAACTACAAGGTGGTGAAGCACTCCTACACGGTGGCAGCCATCTGGCGACAGTACATCCCGCTGGGACAGAGCAAACGCTTCGCCCTCTTCAACGAAATTTCGTTAGGCGCAGGCGGCACACAGTCGATATTTGCCGCCAACCAGCCCGTGCAGGGAACCTACGAGGATGGTTACTCAATTTCGGTAGGTATCTCGCCCGGACTTATGGCCTTTGCATCGAACGATGTGGCCATCGAGGTGAATGTGGGTGTTATAGGCATCGACTTTACCAACGTAAAGCAGGTACACAATCAGGTGGCAACGGGTAACCGTCGCTCTAGTAATATGAACTACAAGGTTAATCTACTCTCGATTGGTGTGGGAGTATCCTTTTATTTATAGAGGCGATGAAGCAACGACAACTCATAATATGCCTTCTGCTGGCTCTGCTGTGTGGCTCGGTGGCCGAGGCTCAAAATAGAAATTCTTCAAGACGCGAAGGACGAATCGACCGCGAGATTAGGTCGGGTGCGACCTTTGCCTACAAGGGCGAGTATATGCTGGGATTGACCGCATCGTACGGCACTCTTTCGAGCGAGGATACTAACCTGATGGTGTTCCTCGACGACATCAACCTCAATGGAAGTATTACCTCGGTGAAACCCTTCTTCGGTTATTTCTATCGTGATAACCGCTGTGTAGGTTTGCGTCTCGGTTACCAATATCTCAACGGCGAGTTGGACAACCTGAGCCTCGACTTGGGCGAGCAGAACGACATTTCTATGAATGTAGGTGATATGAACCTATTGAGTAACAGCTTCTCGACTGCCTTGTTCCACCGCTCATACCTTGCACTCGACCAGAAGGGCCAGTTTGGTCTCTTTGCCGAGATCGAAGGTTCGTTGCAGTATGGCGAGGGTAAGTTCATCAACGGCTCTGGCGAGGATGAGAAGTACACACGCAGCGAGAATCTGAAACTTGCGCTGGGCTTCAACCCCGGTATTGCGGTCTACATCTTCCCATCGGTATGTGCTACTGTTTCGGTAGGATTGGGAGGCCTGAGATATACAGCCATCAACCAGTTCGACGAAGCGGGTGTCAAGACCGGCTCACGCCACGCATCGAAGATGCAGTTTAGAATAAATGTAGCCGACATTAACTTCGGTTTGGTCGTGCACTTATGGAACAAAAAGAAGATGGCCGCTCGTTAATGGTCTGTTCCAGCACAAAATTAGGTTTTGGGACCTAATCAATTTGGGGATTTTTCAAAAACTTTGATGAAGTATCATCAAAGTTTTTTTTGTGGCTAAACCTCTCACAATAGATACCCCACCCCAGAGCAAAGGCAACTACTTCTCCCACTCGGAGTAGGGGTGTTTGAGGAGCTGCGAGTTATAGTAGCGAACGTCGCCCGTAACCTCCTCGCCGAGCCACGATGGGTGAGCAAACTCCTCATCGCGCGAGGAGAGTTCCACCTCAGCTAAGATGAGGCCCTCGTTGGAGCCATAGAAACGATCTATCTCGAAGGTGTGTCCCTGAAAGGGAATGATATAGCGACGTTTGTCGATTACACCATCACTAAACCCTAGCAGTGCACGCGCCTCGCTGGCGGCAATAGGCCACTCCCACTCGTCGCGCTCAAGGCCTGCGGCATCGCTACGTCCCTTGATAGTAAGAAACCCCTTGTCGTCACGCACTCGCACACGTACCGTTAGAGAGTCGGAGCCCGCTATGTAGCCCTGCACGATGTGGTACGAAAAGGTGGCATACGGCTCAAAATCGCCCTGCACAAGGAATTTGCGTTCAATCTCCTTTGCCATAATTATGAAGTTTTCGGCAAATTTACTAATTTTACTATCTCAACGCAAACAAAATGAACAACGATTATGCGCTTATAACAGGAGCCTCGTCAGGTATCGGATTGGAGTATGCCCGAGCGTTGGCTTCGAAGGGATACAACTTAATTCTTGTCGGCAACCAAGCCGACGACAACCGCCGTGTGGCCGAGGCTCTAAGCTCGGAGTATGGCGTTGACGCATTGCCCGTATATGCCGACCTTACGCGAAGGGAGGCGGCACGCGAGGTGTACGACTATGTGATGGAGCGAGAGTTGCAAGTGGATATCCTAATCAACAATGCGGGTATGCTGCTCTTCTCGACACTATGCCGAGCAGAGTATGCCTCGTTGGATAAGATAATTGCACTGCATTGCACCACGCCTACGCAGTTGTGTCGTCTTTTTGCCGAGCCAATGGTGCGTCGTGGACGGGGACACATCCTACTGATGTCGTCGGTTACGGCGTGGACACCCTACCCCACCATATCGCACTACGCCGCAACGAAGGCCTACCTGAAGAGTTTTGCCGACTCGCTGTGGTATGAGTTGCGCGACAAGGGCGTGACCGTGACGGCAGTGTTCCCCTCGGCAGTGGATACGCCGTTCTACAATCTGGAGCAGAAGCAACGTCGTTTGTTGCGCAGCGTCGGTGTTATGCTCTCGGCCGAGAGTGTGGCACGCAAGGCCTTCAGGGCAATGTTCCGTGGTCGCAGACGTTGTCTGCCGGGATTTCTTACCAAGGTCGAGGCGGCCATCTGCTATGTGCTTCCCGCGTGGGCATTGTTGCCCATACTGAAGATCCCTGCCGTTCGCAGAATTTTAGACAGAGTATAACAAAAAAGGTTGCCCCGCGGGACAACCTTTTCTATTTTAGTGGCGAAGGGTTTAGATTACACCCTGCTCCAACATAGCCTGTGCTACCTTCATAAAGCCAGCGATGTTGGCACCCTTAACGTAGTTGATATAGCCGTTAGGCTGCTCGCCATACATCACGCAAGCCTTGTGAATCTGCGACATAATGTAGTGCAACTTTGCATCCACCTCCTCGGCCGACCAAGAGAGGTGCTGCGCGTTCTGAGTCATCTCCAAGCCCGATGTAGCCACACCACCAGCGTTCACGGCCTTGCCCGGAGCGAAGAGGATACCTGCCTGCTGGAAAGCGGCGATAGCCTCGGGTGTACAACCCATATTCGACACCTCGGCAGCACACCAAGTGCCGTTTGCCAAGAGCTCCTTTGCGTCGTCGCCAGTAAGCTCGTTCTGGAAGGCACAAGGCAGAGCGATGTCGCACTTGATGCTCCACGCCTTCTTGCCGGGGATGAATGTTGCATCGGGGAAACGCTCAGCGAAGGGAGCCACGATGTCGCGGTTCGAAGCACGAAGCTCCAACATATAGTCGATCTTCTCCTCAGTCATACCATTGGGGTTGTAGATTACGCCATCGGGACCAGAGATTGCAACAACCTTGGCGCCGAGCTCGGTAGCCTTCTGTGCTGCACCCCAAGCCACGTTACCGAAGCCAGAGATAGCAACTGTCTTGCCCTCGATTGACTTGCCAGCCTCGTGCAACATATGCTCCACGAAGTAGAGTGCGCCGTAGCCGGTAGCCTCGGGACGTACGAGTGAGCCACCCCACGTGAGGCCCTTACCGGTCAAGACACCAGTGTTGTACTCGCGAGCGAGTTTCTTGTACATACCGTACATATAACCAATCTCGCGGCCACCTACGCCCACGTCACCTGCGGGAACATCGGTGTCGGGACCGATATTCTGCCACAACTCAAGCATAAATGCCTGGCAGAAACGCATAATCTCAGCATCAGACTTACCCTTGGGGCTGAAGTCCGAGCCACCCTTTGCACCACCCATAGGAAGTGTCGTGAGTGCATTCTTGAAGGTCTGCTCAAAACCGAGGAACTTCAACATCGAAGGATTTACTGCTGCGTGGAAACGGATACCGCCCTTGTAGGGACCGATGGCGCTGTTGAACTGAACACGATAGCCGAGGTTGGTCTGAATCTCGCCCTTGTCGTCAACCCACGTTACACGGAAGGTGATGATACGGTCGGGCTCAACCATACGCTCCACAATTTTAGCCTTCTCGAACTCGGGGTGATCGTTATAAACCTCCTCGATTGACTCCAATACCTCGCGTACTGCCTGCAGATATTCGCTCTCACCCGGGTGCTTGCGCTCGAGCTCGGCCATTACATTGTTTACATTCATAAGTATTACGTTTTTTAAGTTTACTATTTTATTTTGTGACAAATATAACGATATTTCGCTATGATTATTAAGTCAAAGGCAAAATAATTCTACACTTTGTCAAATGGAACATAAAACTTCCCAAACAACACCCTTCCGCACCGCGTTAGATGCATAGTAAAATGGTATTCAGCCACACGAAAGACGCTATTTTTCACATCGTCCGAGGCTTAGCATCAATTTTTTCGCCCTTTTTTATAATGAGCATAGCCTACGCAGGAAAAAATAGTATCTTTGTGATAGAATTGCATACAAAATTAACAACCTATAGATTATGAAACGATTTTTTTCTCTTATTGCAGCCGTTGCTCTGGCCACCACGGCTATGGCTCAGGTAGCTGTTGATTCGCCTGTATGCTATGTTCGCATTGGCGGATATATGGGTTCACGTATCGACGATTGCATCGAGCATCGTGTAAAGGCGCAGGATGTAGACCATCTGGTAGAGCCTTTCCGCCACCAGAACGAGTCGTCACGCTGGCAGAGCGAGTTCTGGGGCAAGTGGATTCAGGGTGCCATAGCATCGTATCGCTACAACCGCGACCCCGAGCTCTATGAGATTATCCGCAAGGGCGCCGAGGCATTGATGGCCACCCAGCTCGAGAATGGTTACATTGGTAACTACGCCGAGGAGCATCAGCTCAAGCAGTGGGATGTGTGGGGCAGAAAGTACTCTGCGCTGGGACTCATTGCGTGGTATGACCTCTCGGGCGACGAGCGTGCACTTACATCAGCAACACGCCTTATCGACCACTTGATGACACAGGTGGGCCCCGGCAAGGTGTCAATCATCTCTACGGGTAACTATCGTGGTATGGCCAGCGCCTCTATTCTTGAGCCGGTGGTATATCTCTACAAGCGTACGGGAGAAAAACGCTTCCTCGACTTTGCCAATTACATCGTCGAGCAGCTCAACAGCGAGGAGGGCCCGCAGCTCATCACCAAGGCTATCGACGAGGTGGCCGTAGCCAACCGCTTCCCCCATCCGCAGTCGTGGTTCTCACGCGAGAATGGCCAGAAGGCCTACGAGATGATGTCGTGCTACGAGGGTCTGCTCGAGATGTATAAGATTACGGGCAATGCCCTTTTGCTATCGGTGGTGGAGAAGACCGTGGGCCATATCGTTCGCGAAGAGATTAACGTAGCGGGTTCGGGCTCGGCTTTCGAGTGCTGGTATGGCGGAGCGGAGCGTCAGACCCTGCCCACATATCACACTATGGAGACCTGTGTAACATTCACCTGGATGCAACTCTGCAACCGTTTGTTGCAACTTACGGGCAATGCGCTCTATGCCGATTATATCGAGATTACTGCATATAACGCCTTGATGGCTTCGCTCAAGGACGACGCCTCGCAGATTGCTAAGTACAGCCCGCTGGAGGGTTGGCGCACCGAGGGTGAGGAGCAGTGCGGCATGCACATCAATTGCTGTAATGCCAACGGCCCCCGTGCCTTTGCCCTGTTGCCGCAGTATGCCTACCAGGTTGCTGGCAACGCTATCCGCGTGAACCTCTACGCCGAGTCGGAGGCTACAATGACCTTGGCACAGCGCAAGCCGCTGGAGGTTACCCTGCGTCAGAAGACCACCTACCCCGTAGAGGATCGCATCGAGATTGAGGTTGACCCCGCTCGCAAGGCCTCGTTTGCAGTGGCAGTTCGCATACCTTCGTGGAGCAAGATTGCACGCGTAGAGGTTAATGGTGTGGAGCAGAGTAGCGTTATGCAGGGTGCATATTTGCCATTAGAGCGCGAGTGGCAGAAGGGCGACAAGATTGTTGTAACGCTTGATTTGCGTGCTCGCCTTATAGAGCTCAATGACCATCAGGCCATCGTGCGTGGTCCCGTAGTATTTGCTCGCGACAGCCGCTTTGGCGATGGTTTCGTTGATGAGACATCGGTTATCCAGAGCAAGGACGGTTATGTAGAGCTCACTGCCGTAGACTCATCGTTTGCGTGGATGTCGTTCACTGCACCTGCGGTGTTGGGCACCGATCTCGAGGGCAACGGTATGGCCAACAAGATTCACATCTGCGACTTCTCGTCGGCCGGTAACGAGTGGGACAAGACCCAGCGCTACCGCGTATGGCTACCCAAGACACTCAATGTGCAGAATATGCCATACGTGCCTTATAACCACTAATATAAAGGTCGATACAATAAAAGAGTTCGGGACTAAACGTTCCGAACTCTTCTTTTTTATAGCAGCACCTTCAAGGGCTTTTGTATGCTTTTTGTAACGGGTAGATAAAACGTTAAAACTTTTTTATCTATGAGATCGTTTTTTCTATCCTTTTTTCTGCTGATATTTTGCTCGGCACAAGGCTCGGCACAACCCGAGAGGATGATTACGCGCGAGCAGTTGCCCGTAGCTGCAGAGCAATTTCTGAGCAAATACTTCCCCTCGGCTGATATTGCCACAGTGAGCGAGCAAGGTACATTTGCTAGTCGCGAGTACGATGTATTCTTTCACAACGGTACACACATCGAATTTTCGTCCACTGGCGAGTGGCGCGAGGTGTCAAGTCACAAGGCTCTGCCTCAAGGCATAGTGCCAGCGACAATTCAGGCTTACGTGAGCGAACACTACCCGACACAACCTATTCAGCACATCGAGCGTAGTCGCAAAGAGTGGGAGGTGGGGCTGGCAAATGGCTTTGAGCTTAAGTTCGACAGATATTTCAGACTTATCGACGTAGATGATTAACACCCTAATATGTTTGCTATGAAAAAGTTCCTCACATTTTTCTGTTCTCTCGCCCTGCTTACTGCCTGTGGCGACGACCCCATTCCACTAAACTCGGCTGTGCTGGATGCCTTCCACGCACGATTTCCCGATGCCCGCAGTGTTACGTGGGCAAGCAACGGAGGTTATCTTGTGGCCGACTTCTACCTTGCCGAGAGTGGTGTCGAAGGTCAGGCGTGGTTTACACCTATTGGCGAGTGGCGTATGACGCAGTTGGAGATAGCCTATAACGCCCTACCCTTAACCGTCAGGGCTGCCTTCGAAGCTGGTGACTATGCAGCGTGGGGAGTCGATGAGGTGGTGAAGATGGAGCGAGATGATGAGCCCGTCGAGTATATAATCGTTGCCGAAGGGTTACTCGGTGGTGTGGAGAGCGAGGCCTATATCTTCTATAGCGAGGATGGAGAGTTGCTGCGTTACCAGATCAATCCCGACTACGAGTGGTGTTGCACAAGACGCACATCGTGCCGATGATATTATGCTCACAGCGATAATGCTATGGCATAGGCTCACGACAATAGGCATCAATCATCGATGAGTGGGTGCGGTTTACAATCTTTACACCCTGCTCCGTGGCCCAGTCGCGGAGCACCTCGTGACCACGGAACAGCTCGGCTGTCTCGGCCAGATAGGTGTGCATAGTGTAAGGACGTGGCGGGTTGGTGGCATTGACATAGATGGGCTCTGCTACGGCCTGCTCGGTGTCGTAGTAGTGGCTCTTGATGCGGCACAAGCGATTTTGGTCGTCTACACACAAGCCATCGAGCAGGGTGTGGTCCACACCATACAAGTCTATCTGCTTGTAGCCTAACAAGATACCTATAAACTCACCATTCTGCACCACGGTACCGAAATTACCCGAGCCCAAGCCTCGGCGATAGCACCAGAACTCCACCGAGCGAAAGCCACGGAAGAGCGTAGTGTGGAACGGCACGATGCGGATATTGGGGTTGCCACCTATGGCATTAGCGTAGTCGAAATGCTCGGGGTTGTAGTACTGCACATAGAGAGTCATAGGCCACGTTACTCGCTCCTCGAGGGCTCGATAGAGAGCCTCTACTCGCTCCGAGTAGCCCGCCTTGCGGAAGAACATAGGGTCGGAGATAACGTAGTACTTGGGCTTAAGAGTAAGAAACTCCTCGCTCAGCGCAAAGAAGTTTACGGCCATCATATCGGCCTTCTCCCACTCGCGCGAGGCGATGAGCGCCGGCATCTGACACTTGAGTGAAGGGCCGTTGCCCAGAATAGCCAGACGGCGAGAGGGATGCATATCGTTGGCACCCGCACGCATCACATAGTTACGGAAATCCTCCTTCACGGCCATCGTCGCAAAGAAGATTAGCGTGTCGAAGGTGTTCTGCAGCGTAGCTATGATTTTTTCAGTCAGGCGCATAGTGGTCTTATTTACTCTATTGCAAAATTAGCGATAGTTTATTAAATTTGCAATACTATGAATTCCGCATCCGACATATCGGTCATCATACCGCTCTACAACAAGGCCTCATCCATCGAACGCACTCTGCGCTCGGTGCTTGGCCAGCGTGTGCTGCCACGTGAGATTATCGTGGTGGATGATGGCTCGACCGATGATTCGGCCAGCATTGTGGAGCGCATCGGCTCGCCTCTTGTGCAACTCCTGCGTCAGGAGAATCGGGGCGTTAGCGCTGCACGCAACCGTGCTATAGCTCAGGCTACAGGACGCTGGGTGGCTCTGCTCGATGGCGACGATTGTTGGGAGGAGGATTATCTGCAAGAGGTGGAACACCTCATAGCCGCATATCCCGACTGCGGGGCCTACGGCACAGGTTTTTGGGTGGAGACCGACAACCACCGTACGATGGGCGATTTTCCCCAACAGGAGGGTGTGGTCGATTTCTTCCGCCTTGCAATGAGTTGCTATGTGCTTATTCCCTCGGCCACCACACTTGACCGAGAGTTGGCGCTATCGTTGGGAGGCTTTCCCGAGGGTATGCGTATGGGTGAGGATCAATATCTGTGGACCAAGATAGCCCGCGTTGCACGGGTTGCCTTTCTGCCACGCGCCCTGGCCATATATTCACGTTCGGCAGAGAATCGCTCGGTAGCAATCTATCGTGCCGAGCAGTCGGCCTACTCGTTGGAGGATTTGTACGACGCCGAGGCCGAGACAATGAGTAATGAGTATGTCGCTCGTGTGGCATTGGGCAAAGCTCTGGTGGAGTGCATGCGTGGTGGTACGGCCGAGGCCAAGCGAGCGCTCGACTTCTTCGCCTATAACCGCCTGTCGCATCGCATCGAGCGCAAGGTACGACTATTTAACGCCCTACCTAGAGGTATGCGCGGATGTGTGTATCAAATATATAATTGGTTGGCGTGGCATATTGCACGCAAAGGGTTGTAATCTGTTAGTCGCGACCGCGTAGCGAGCCAAGGAAGTAGAGCGCAGCGACAAATCCCACTATGATAAGACTTATGCGGGCATTGCGTATGGTGGCCAGCAGGAACACATACACTATCAACCCGCCCACAAGCAGTGTCGTGAACGAGAATCCCTCCCAACGACGATACTTGTGCGGACGTGTGCTGATGCCTCGTTCCGAAAGTGTGAGCTCGACCATTCCTCGCTCACGGCGCTTGCCACGAAAACGTATGGCAGCCAGATAGTGATGCGCCTTGGGGCAATCCGAATCGTAGAAGGTGTGAACACCCATCGCCCGCTCCTCGTGCCAAAAGCCGGCCTGCATAGTCCAGCGGTCGCGTTTATCGGTGGTGTGAGTAAAGATTCCATAGCCCTCGCGCAGACCATCCTCATCCACCTCGCCTATGTAGTAACCATCGTCATACTCCTTATATTGCAGCGGAGCATCGGACTCCATCACAGCGTCGATATTATCGATGAGCAGTTGTCGTGTGTCGGCATTTAGGTCGCGCCCCCACGTACGCAGCTTGCGTACCACCAGCTGGCGGTACCACTCAATCTCTGCTATAGCCTTGTCTCGTGTCATTATTTTACCACATCAAATGCTGCATCGGGGCGTCCCGAGTAACGATACATACGAATTGTACTACCCTGTCCCTGCTCCGAGTTATAGTTGTGCGAGAAGTAGAAATATCCCTCGCCCAGCGATGTCATACCGGTCGATCCCACGGGGAACATCCAGCCTCTTAGCCCTGTCTTCTCGTCCTTCAGACCCGACTCCTTGAGAGGCACCACACTACCCTTCTTGATGTAGGGCACACCCTGCAGTGTCTGCTTCACGGGCTTAGCCACCGCATCCACGGCGTAGAGTGAGTAGTTGGGATAGTGCTCCTTGCGACCATTATATACGGCCAACAACCACGAGCGAGTGTAGGTGTCATATTCGAGATTCTGCACACCATAGTTGGTGTTACCCGTAAAGACGAAATACTGTCCCGTAGGCTTCTTGGGTCCCATCTGGTGCATAGCCTCCTGCGACAGAGGTCTCTCGTACTTTGCCCACGCGCTTACGTCGTACTGCAACAGCACCTGATAATCATTATCCGTGCGGTCCAGCTCGCTATATACGCCGTACGCCACAGTGAGGTACTCCTTGCCCGTCGCAGAGCCGAACTTGGGGCCAAAGGCGAGGCCATCTATTCCGCTACAACCCAAGCGATGGGCCTTCTTCTCTGTGCCAAGCTCCACCTCCGAGAGGTAGTCGTCGAGCACCGTAGGCAGATATACCGTAGTCATAATACCATCCTTCTCGGCATCCATACCCACCCTTGTGATGCGATCCACATCGAAGGTGGCGATGTAGAAGGCGTTATCAAGCGTGCGCGTGCTATTCTCCATATTGAGAATTCCACGACCAATGGCGTCGTTCTTATACTCGAGCGAGCCATACACACGACCATCGGCCTGGTTGTAATCCAAATCGCCCAAGTGACCCAAAAGGCCTGTAACCGTACCGACAATGTTGCCCCTAAGATCAGTCTTGATGAGCATAGTGGTGTAAGAGTAGTAGATATACTCCTGCTTGGCATCCAAGGCAATGCCCTGAATGTGTCCCGCCTTGAAGGGACCCGAGGCTATTTCACGTTCAAGCTTAGATATGCTCTGCGCCTGCGCAGTAGGAGCCGCAAAAAGAGCGGCCATCAGGGCGGCTATGAGAATAAGGTTCTTCATATTTCGGAAAATTAGTTTCTGCTTTTGCGAAGATACAAAAAATAATTCATCCCACAACCACTCTTTCGCACCTACACAAGCGACATAAAATAAAAAAGGCCGCCAACGAAGTTGTTAGCGAGCCTTGTTCGGTATTGTTAATCTTCAGTCGATTACTGAGCAGCGGGAGTAGTAACGCCCAACTTAGCCTTAACCTCAGAACCGATATCCTTCACCTGAGCAGGATCAGCATATACCAACGCGCCACCGGGCAGGATAGCAGCGTAACCGCCAGCCTTGGCAACCTCGTCAATAGTGTTCTTTACCTTCTCATAGATGGGAGCCATAATCTCGCTCTCCTTCTGCTGCAAGTCCTGCTGTGCTACCTGCTGGAACTCCTGAATACGTGTGTTAAGGTCGGTGAGCTCCTTCTCCTTGAGCTGACGAACAGCGTCGGTAAGAGTCTCAGCAGACTTCTGGTACTCCTGCAACTTATTGTTGAACTCAACCTGAATGGTCTCAGCCTGTGCCTGCAAATCCTTTGCATAAGCCTCCAACTGCGTATAAGCATCCTGAGTCTCCTTCATATTTGCAATGATCTCATCGGTATTTACATAGCCGATCTTCTGTGCGAAAAGTGATGTCGAGAACATCACGCATACTACCGCAAGGGTTAGTTTCAAAACTTTTTTCATAATTTTTATTGTGTGTAATTTACTTTGTGTTTCTTCCTCTATTTAAGCATCTCGATAATCGCATCGGTCTGGTCGGCTCGCTCCGAGTAGTAGAGCATCGTAGCATTCTGCGAGATATCGATAATCATATCGTAACCCTTCTGCTTGGCATACTTCTCGATGGCGGCAAAGACCTCTTTCTGAATAGGCTGAATAAGCTCCAGACGCTTCTGCATAAGAGTACCCTCGGTGCCGAAGATTGACTCCTGATACTCGGTAGCCTCCTGCTCGAGCTTGAGGATATTCTCCTCGTTGGCAGCCTGCGATGCGGCTGAAAGCTGCGAACGGCGCTGCATATAGGTATTGTACAACTTCTCCACCTCCTCGAACTTGGCGTCGACCTTAGTCTGATAGTCGTTAGCCAACTTATCGAGCTCGGTGATAGCCTCATTGTATTTTGCAATCGACTTAAAAATCTTTTCGCTGTTGACCACTGCATAGTTCTGAGCCGATGCAGCAAAGGCAACTCCCCAAATAAGGGTCAGTGTTAAAATAAATCGCTTCATAGTAGTACGGTTTAATAGGTCCTATATACAAATATACGAAATATTTCCAAAAATATTGCCAATCTGCATTAGAATGATTGACCCATCGAGAAGTGGAACTGGCTGCCACTACGCTCGGTGCCACCCATCGGGGCGTCGAATCCCCAACCCCAGTCGATACCCAAAAGACCTACGATAGGCAAGTAGAGGCGTACACCAACACCGGCCGAACGCTTGATGCGGAAGGGCGAGAACTCTTTCCACGAACTGAAACCGCTACCACCCTCCAGGAAGCCGAGCACATAGATCTGCGACGACTGCTGCAGGATAACAGGGTAACGCAACTCGAGCGTATACTTGTTGTAAGCAACCGAGTAGTTGCTGCCAACGGGGTCGAGCTCACCGTCGTCGTAACCACGCAAACCGATGATATCCACACCATAGATAGTATAACCGCTCATACCGTCACCTCCAACCTCAAAACGCTCGAAGGGCGATACCTTATTCTTATCGTAGTGACCCAAGAATCCCATCTCGGCAGCGGCCATCAACACCAACTTGTTGTTAGCTGAGAGGGGCTGGAACCAGCGGCCCTTCAACTGCCAACGATGGTACTCGATGAACTTGTAGCGCTTCTCGTCAGACAAATTGGTATCGCTATAGTCGCGGCCATCCCAAAGTGAGTAGGGAGGTGTAACGGCAACTGTAGCCGAGAACTCCGAACCCGAACGGGGATAGATAGGCTGGTCGACGGTCGAACGACCAAAGGCAATCTTCAAAGAGATATCGTTAGCCGAGCCATTCTTCATAATGAAGTAGTCCCAGTTTTTAAGCGCATAGCGGGTGTACTGCAACTGTGCATAGAGTGTAAAGTTGGGATCGGGCCACTTCAATCGCTTACCCAAACCAACGGCAGCACCAAACGTACGGAAGTGCATAGTAGATGTCTGCCAGATGTAGTATGCATTGTTCATCTCCGACCAGTGTGCCGACACCGACAACGAGTTAGGCTTGCGACCGCCCACCCACGGATCGGTGAAGCTAGCCGAGATAGCCTTATAGTAGGTACCGTTAGACTGACCCGAGATAGAGAGTTTCTGGTTCTGACCTGCGGGATAGGGACGCCAAGAGCCCTTCTTGAAGAAGTTACGAGTCGAGAGGTTGTTGAGTGTAATACCCACCGAACCCACGAATGAGCCTGCACCCCAACCACCGGCAATATTGAACTGGTCACTGGCCTGCTCAACGAGCGGGAAGCCGATATTTACCAACTCGTCGGTCACGGGCTGCACATCGGGCTGCAACTGCTCGGGGTCGAAGTGACCCATATTCATAATCTGACGCAGTGTATACATCAACATCGAACGGTCGTAGAGTGTACCGGGGTAAATGGTCATCTCACGACGGATAACCTCATCGTTTACGCGGGTGTTACCCGAGATATCCACCTCGTTGATGGTAAACTGCTTACCCTCGAACACCTTGATCTCCATATCGATAGTATCCTCGGCAACGACAATTTCGGCGGGGTCGATCTGCGACATCAGGTAACCATTGTTCTGATACATACTTGCAACCGATACACCCTCGGGGTCAACCTCGCGACCCACACCCAAACGCTTGTGCATCGACTTTTTATCGTACAAATCACCCTTCTTCACGCCAAACAACTGGTTCAGCTGCTCGGTAGGATATGCCGAGTTACCCACCCACTTAACGTCGCGGATATAGAACTTGTTACCCTCCGAAATATCGATATCGATACCAATTCGCTTCTCGTTGATATCGTAAATAGAGTCGCGAAGAATGGTTGCATTACGGAATCCGTTAGAGTTATAGAAATCCACCAACAGGTTCTTATCCTCCTTATAGTCGTCGGTCTTAAGCTTGGTGTTCAGGAAGAAGAGGGCCGACTTCTGGTGAGTCTTCTTGAAGGTACGACGCAGACGCGATGCCTTGAAGCTTTCGTTACCGGTGAAGTTGATCTGACCGATGCGAACCTTCTCCTTGCGGTTCACCACGAAGGTTACGTTAACGGCGTTATTGATTGTGGTGTCGTCCTGAATACGGGTACGCACCTCTACGTTACGGAAACCCTTATCGATATACTCCTTCTTGAGCAGGCGCTCAGAGCGATCGATGACATAATCCGAGAGCTCGGAGTTACGACGCAGGGCCAACTTCTCGAGCAAATCGTTACTGCGTGAGCGGCTGATACCCTCACCAACGATATCCCAGTTGTAGACACGAGGACGCTCGCTCAACACAAGCTCCAAATCGACGCTGTCGCCCTCGATGGTAGCACCCACCTTCACATCGGCGAAATAGCGCTGACCCCACAGACGTGAGATTGAGTTGCCGATGAACGAACTAGGCAGATAGATAGAGTCGCCCGGGATAAGGCCCGAGGTCGAACGAATGAGGTTCTCGTTAAGGTTCTTCACGCCTGTCACATTCACCTTGCGAATGTAATAACGCTTGGGCGTTTCGCGAGCCGACATCATAGGTGTCTGGTCGGTGAACTCTATCTTTACGCTGTCGCTCTCCTCCTTGACCTGTGCCGACGAGCTCTTCACGCCCAGCAGCACAACGGCGGCGATAGCAAGAAATAATCTAACGGTGTATTTCATTATCTTTCAAACAATTCGTTTACTTTACTAATCCATAACGGCGATCGCGGCCGGCATAGGCATCGATAGCCTCCTGCAACGCCTGCTCACCAAAGTCGGGCCACAGCACATCGGTGAAATAGAACTCCGAATATGAAGCCTGCCACATCATAAAATTGCTCAACCTGCACTCACCGCTGGTGCGGATAATCAGGTCGGGGTCGGGCATCGAGGCCGTGTAGAGCGATTGTGTGATGGTCTGCTCATCGATAGCCTCAGCCTGCAACTCGCCTGCAGCTACTCTCTTGGACAGAGACTGCACGGCAGCTGTTATCTCGCTGCGTGACGAGTAGTTGAGCGCCAACACAAGTGTCATAAGCTCGCCTGCGGCGGTTTGGCTTGTAATACGCTCAATGGCGTCGTTCACCTTTGCAGAGAAACGACTTCTTTCACCAATAACCACCACTTTGATGCCCTGCTCGCATAGTTCGGCGGCATTCATCTCTACGCCTGTGCATACCAGCTCCATCAGAGCATCGACCTCGGCCTGGGGGCGGCCCCAATTTTCGGTCGAGAATGCATACACGGTGAGATACTTCACACCCTTCTGTGCAGCGGCTATCACCGTCCGTCGCAGAGCCATCATACCCGCAAAATGGCCCTCGCTGCGATCCTTTCCTCGCTGCTTGGCCCATCGTCCGTTACCATCCATAATGATGGCAATATGTTGCGGTATATTCCTATATTGGCTCATAATAACTCGCAAAGTTAGATAAATTTACTCGGAAATTAAAGAATTTTCGTGTTTTTATCTACAAAACCACCTCATTGGCACCGTTTTGACGATGCACAACACCTTTTAGCGGATATTTAGAGGGGATGAGAGAGTTAGTTTCTGATGTCAACGTCCCACATCATCTTACTATGTAACGTCTCGTAAAATGATATATTGTGCGGGGCTACCAATAAAATTTGCTCCTTAGCACGGCGCACCTTAATGCTGGTGCCATCGCTTATGCGGAACGACCAATTATCCACCGAAAACATAGCGTTGCCGTGACGTGTGTGGATGGTTAACTCCACCTCGGCAGAATCGGGCACCACGACGGGCCTTACACCAAAGTTGTGAGGTGCCAACGGGGTGACCAGAAAACAACCACACTCGGGTGCTACGACAGGGCCTCCTGCACTGAGCGAGTAGGCTGTAGAACCTGTTGGTGTTGAGAGTATTACTCCGTCGCCATTATATTGTGCCACAAGTTGCGAATTAACCTTTGCCACCACCTTAATCATCGTCGCTTCGGCACGTTGCGCCGCCACCTCATTTAGGGCCGTAACGGTGCCTGCCACCTCGTCGATGCCGCTTATCTCGAGCATCGTGCGGGGTTGTATTGTAAGACGATGGTTGGCCACATCCTCAAAGAGAGCCTCCACGCCATCGCGTGTGGCCGAAGTGAGAAATCCCAGGTGGCCGAAGTTGATGGCCGCCACGGGAATCGAGCGGTTACTTAGACGGTGTATGCCTTCGAGCAGGGTGCCGTCGCCTCCACAACAGAGCATAAGGTCGGCATCGGGCTGCGGACCCGTTGTCGATGTGTATATTTTTGATGGGTCGATGGTACACTCCATAATACGCTCTACAACCTCGGCAAACTCCTGATTTATTGCATAATCGAAGTTATATTGCTCAAAAAGTTGCATCATACGTCGCACGTCGTCGGCGGCCTCTGCAATTTGCGGGCGGGAAAAAAGTACGATTTTCATCTTCGGCTCGAAAAAAAATAAGTAACTTTACGCAGGCAAAGATAACGATTTTATGACAAAACTTAGTGTTAATGTAAATAAGATTGCCGTCTTACGCAATTCTCGTGGCGGCAATGTACCCAATGTACTGCACACTTCGCTCGACATTGAGCGTTTTGGTGCCGAGGGAATCACCGTGCATCCGCGTCCCGATGCACGCCACATCCGCTATGACGATGTGCGTGAACTGAAGGCTGCAATCTCTACCGAACTCAACATCGAGGGCAACCCCATCCCCTCGTTCATCGACCTTGTGATGGAGGTACGTCCTGCACAGGTTACGCTCGTGCCCGATGCCGAGGATGCCATCACATCGAATGCCGGCTGGGACACCATTCGCCATCGCGACTATCTGCGAGAGATATGTTCGCGCTTTAACGATGCGGGCATCCGCACCTCTATCTTCGTCGACCCCGTTGTCGAGATGGTCGAGGCGGCTAAGGAGTGTGAGGCTCAGCGCGTGGAGCTCTACACCGAGGCCTATGCCGCCGGCTACAAAGCTAACCGTGAGCAGGCCATTGCCCCCTACGTTGCTGCAGCCGAGGCGGCTCGCAGAGTGGGCCTGGGACTCAACGCAGGCCACGACCTGAGCCTTGAGAATTTGACCTATTTTGCCGAGCGTATTCCGTGGTGCGATGAGGTGTCGATTGGTCACGCCCTAATTGCTGATGCGCTCTACTATGGATTGGAGAATACGGTGCAGTTGTATCGTCGCTGCTTAATTCCTTCACTTAAATAAAACCCAATGAACGAAGTAGTTACACCTCTGCAGAATCCCATATTCAAAACCATCTCGTCGATTGTCGATCGGCTGGGTGTGGAGGCCTATGTCGTGGGCGGTTTTGTCCGCGACTACTACCTGCGTCGCCCCTCGACCGATATCGATGTTGTGGTTGTGGGTAGCGGTATCGAGGTTGCCGAGGCTTTGGGACGTGAGGTTAAGGGCAAGGTGTCGGTCTTCAAGACTTTCGGCACAGCTATGGTGCGCGCTCACGGCACGGAGGTGGAGTTTGTCGGAGCCCGCAAGGAGTCCTACACCCACGACTCTCGCAAGCCGCAGGTAGAGCCTGGCACGCTGGAGGATGACCAGCGCCGCCGCGACTTTACAATCAACGCTATGGCGTGGTGTCTGAATGGCGACCGCTTTGGCGAGTTGGTCGACCCCTTCGAGGGTATGTACGACCTGGAGGATTGCATCATCCGTACGCCCTGCGATCCCGATATCACCTTCTCGGACGACCCGCTGCGAATGATGCGAGCAGTGCGTTTTGCCACGCAGTTGGGCTTCGATATTGATGAGGAGACATTCGATGCCATTGCCCGCAACAAGGAGCGCATAAAGATTGTATCGAAGGAGCGTATTATGGTCGAGCTCAACAAGATAGTTCTCTCGCCCGTGCCCTCCATCGGCTTCGAATTACTACACATTACAGGCCTTTTGGATTTGATTTTCCCGGAGATGGAGCGCCTGTGCGGTATTGACAGAGTGGGCAACCACGCACACAAGGACAACTTCCGCCACACACTCAAGGTACTGGATAACGTCGCACGCAAAAGCAACGATTTATGGCTTCGCTGGGCAGCCGTGCTGCACGACATTGCCAAGCCACTAACGAAGGCCTACGACCGCAAGATAGGCTGGACCTTCCACCAGCACGAGGTTGTCGGCTCGAAGATGGTGCGCGACATTTTCCGCCGTCTTAAGTTGCCGATGAACGAGCATATGAAGTTTGTTCAGAAGCTCGTGTATCTGCATCTGCGCCCGATTATCCTATCTGAGGATATGGTCACCGACTCGGCCGTTAGGCGTCTGCTCTTTGAGGCGGGCGACGATGTCGAGGCGTTGATGACTCTGTGCGAGGCCGACATCACGTCGGGTATAGATGCCAAGGTGAAGCGCTATCTTGCAAACTTCGAGCTGGTGCGCCGCAAGATGAAGGATTTGGAGGAGCGCGACCGCGTACGTAACTTCCAACCTCCCATCACGGGCGATATAATTATGAAGTGCTACGACCTGCAGCCCTGCAGCGCCATTGGCGAAATTAAAGAGGTGATTAAGAATGCCATACTCGATGGCGAGATTCACAACGACTACGCCGAGGCCTATGCCCTGATGGAGCGTCTGGCCGAGGAGCGTGGCCTGAAAAAGGTGCGCGACATGGAGGCGCCAGCCCCTGCTGAGCCCACATCGGAAGAGTAATCAAACAAGGAGAATATATGAAGAATTTGTCAGTTGTACGCATTTTGTGCGTTGCACTTTGCGTGTTGATGTTTGCCGCTTGCAACAAGCGCGCCGAGGTCTATGTCACTTCGGCCGAGGGAGATGTGCAGTTCCGTTTTGCACAATTAAATAATGCCGAGCTAAGCAAGGTAACCGCCACCCAGGGCGATTACATCAAACTGCTGAGCGACAACACCCTGCAACCCATCTACGGCTTTGGTGCCGCCATCACAGGTTCTACCTGTTACAATCTGCTCAAGATGAGCGAGGAGGATCGCGAAAAGATTTTGCAGGAGTGCTTCTCGCCCGATGAGATGGCTATGAGTTTTATCCGCATCTCGATTGGCGCGTCGGACTTTTCGCTCGACGAGTACACCTGTTGCGACAAGGAGGGCATCGAGTTCTTCGAATTGCACGAGTACGACCGCCGCGACCTGCTACCTATCCTGAAGCGTATCCTGGAGATTAACCCCTCGATTCGTATCGTCGGCTCGCCGTGGTCGTGCCCCAAGTGGATGAAAATCGACGAGGAGCGAGGTGAACCCTACGATAGTTGGACAGGAGGCATTCTCAACCCCGAGTATTACGATGACTATGCCGAGTACTTTGTGCGCTGGATAGGTGAGATGGAGGCCGAGGGTATTCCCATCTTTGCTGTAACGATTCAGAATGAGCCACTCAACCGAGGCAACTCGATGTCGCTCTATATGGGCTGGGAGCAGCAGCGCGACTTTATCCGCGACCATTTGGGTCCCGAGTTCGAGCGTAATGACATCGACGCCAAGATATGGGTATTTGACCACAACTACAACTACGACAACATCCCCGACCAGCAGGGCTACCCGCTGCATATCTTTGCCGACGAGCAGGCATCGAAATATATCGACGGCTCGGCATGGCACAACTACGGCGGCCGTGTGTCGGAGCTCGACCGCATCGCGGAGGCTTACCCCGACAAGGAGATTGTCTTTACCGAGGCCTCGATAGGAACATGGAACTACGACTTTGGCAAGTGCTTGGTTAATGACTTTGCATCGATATTTGTCGGCACGATGGCTCGTGGCGGCCGTGGCGTAACGCTATGGAACCTTATCCTCGACGACAAGGGAGCCCCCAACCGCCCGAAGGGTTGCCGCACCTGCTTTGGCGCAATAGAGATTTCATCACAAACCTACGACTTCGCCTCGCTCGACCGCAAGAGTCACTACTATAATATAGTACACTGCTCGAAGGTAATACGCCCCGACGCCTATCGCATCAAGACCGAGTCGGCACTACCCGAGGGAGTAGAGATGGCGGCGTTTGTAAATCCTGACTCATCACTGGCTGTTATAGCCTACAACCGTGGCGACGAGCAGAAGGATATCGTTGTCAAGGGTTCAAAGCGTGAGTTCACCCTCACCCTACCCGCCCGCTCGATTGCTTCGGCTCGCTGGGAGGAGTAGCGTTTTATTCAGCACAAAAAAAGTATCACCAAGTCTCTGTGGTCTTGGTGATACTTTTTTTTCATATCGTAACGCTATCTACTGGCGCCGATTTATAGTTGATAGAAAACAAAAAAGGTTAGCAACATTGCCAACCTACGGTGCCCAGGACAAGACTCGAACTTGCACGAGCTAATGCTCACTACCCCCTCAAAGTAGCGTGTCTACCAATTTCACCACCTGGGCCTTTTTATGTTAGCGGGGCATCGCACGAGGCTATCTCCGCCGAAAAGGTGTGCAAATATAGGTACTATTTCCTAATTCGCAAAATTTTTTATAAAAAAAGTGCGTAATACCCCTAAAAAAGCAGAAAGAGGCTCCCAAATGGGGCCTCTTTCCGAGTTTATCACTCTGCGAGATGTTATTTCAAGGTCATCTCGTCGAAGAGATATGAAGCACCGCCAATGCGGTCGATAACGAACAACACGTAGCGAATATCTACCGAGATATTACGGCAAATCGAGGGATCGAACTCCATATCGCTCATAGTAGAACGCCAAGTACGGTCGAAGTTGATACCAATCAACTCGCCCTTGCCATTGATTACGGGTGAGCCTGAGTTACCGCCCGAAGTGTGGTTTGTTGCAAGGAAGCATACAGGAACCGACTTTTTGCCGTAGATCTGCTGGGCCCAGCGGCCGTAATCCTTCGTAGCGTAGATGTCGCGCAACACCTGAGGGATGTTGTAGTCATATACATTGGGATCATCCTTCTCCATAATACCATCGATGGTTGATACGGGATGGTGATACTCGGCATCGGCATACTCATAACCCGCTACCTTACCATAAGCTACACGCAATGTGAAGTTTGCATCGGGATAGAACGCACGATCCTTATCCCACTCGCGAAGTGCCTGCATATAGGGACGGTAGTACTGCTCAATCTGCGGAGCGTTGCTAAGGTTGCGGTAAGCGTACTTGCGGCTATTGTTATAGATGTTGTTGAAAATACGTACAAAGTTTACCAATGCATCGCCACGAACATCAGATACGGTTACGGGATCCTTACCCAGCAAACGGCTGGTGCGGAATACTGCATCGACATACTTCTCGGCACCACCGTAGTATGCAATCTGAGCCTTCAAATCGGCAGGCATACGCTCGGGGAGAACACGCTGGCAGAACTCGTCAACCATACGGCGTGCGATAGCCTGGTCGATCTGCTGGTTGTATGACTTGATAAAGCGCTGGTGTGCAGCCTCAACGTCGAACGTCTTACCCTCGGCCTGAGCACGCTCAACCGATGTTAAGAGTGAGCGAGCAAACGAGTAAGCCTCGATAGTTGCAACCGACTCCGAGAAGAGCTCACGCATATAGTACTCGGGAATAACCTCCTCGTAAGCCTTGTGCATATTATCCAAAAGGCTGGCATACTCGGGCTTGTTGGCTGCCCAAGCAGCGAAGTCGGCCTCGTAGGCACGCTTCTTCTCGGCTGTGCGCAGACGGTTAAGACCCAACACCTCACCCTGCCACTTCTTCCAAGCGTTGGCGATGTTGGCGTGCACGGCAGCGTAAGCGATACGTACCTCGGCGCTCTCAGCCTGTGCAGCAGAGATGATATCAAGGCGCTGAGTGCGAAGCGCAATCTTCATAGGGTCAGAGGTCTTAGCCACATAGTCCACAGCGTCAGAGATAACATACTCCTGAGTGTTGCCGGGGAAGCCGTAGATCATAGTGAAGTCACCCTCATCAACACCCTTGGTCGATACGGTGAAGTGACGCTTGGGCTGGTAGGGCTTGTTATCCTTCGAGTATTCGGCGGGGTTGTTGTCGGCGTCGGCATATACACGGAAGATTGAGAAGTCACCAGTGTGGCGGGGCCATACCCAGTTGTCGGTGTCGCCACCGAACTTACCAATCGACGAGGGAGG